>CAYGMI010000021.1:1623-18354 GCA_964351125.1 uncultured Candidatus Saccharibacteria bacterium
GGCGGCAGATTAGGGGACCAAACTCTCTCTGAAAAAGCAGGTTCAGCAGCAGCCCAAGTTACGAAAGATGCTGCAAAAAGAGCAACAGCAAAGCTAGCAGCTAGAACAGCCAGTAAGTTTTTAGGCCCTGTGGGAGTAATAGCAGAGAGGCTTCTAGAAAACAAAAAGGTTAGATCTATTGTCTTAGTCATTTTGGCTGCTCTTGTTATCCTCTTTGTTTGTACAGTTATATTAACGTTCTTATCAGTAATATGGATTGCAGATAATCCTGGCCAGATAATAGAACTAGGAGCCTGTCAGGTGTACAACTCCGTACCTGTCCTAGACGACAAAAACTGTGTCGAAAACATAGTAAATAACTTCTTTAGAGATATGGCCGCAGATTATGGAGTCTCAGCTGCAAGATAGTTGCAAAAGTTAATTATTCGTCTAACTTTGTTCCATACCCATAGCTACCCAAAGGCTCATTAGAATTAGTTGTGCTTTCTTCTGGAGTAACAACCACTGGCGTAGTTGCCGCAGCAAGTGGCTCAGTAGAACCTGTAGATGGGGCTGAGGTATCCGAATTCACTGGACTTAACCAACTAGGAGTACTTGATTCAGCCTCTGCTGAAGTTGGCGTCTCTGGTTGATTTGCGGCCTCTTTATAGAAGTCAGAGTAGTCAGGGACTGTTACACCACCTGATACTGGTTCAGTCTGATCTACATTTACCGTTACGTTAGTATCGGGTTGAGTATTTTCTACCACTACAGGAGTAGGTGAACTCTCTTCCGGAGTGTCATAATAATTGACCACTGTAGGTGCCGAACTTGGGCTTGCAGCATTAAAGTAATCTTCGTAGCTTGAGAATTGACCAGGATCTATCTCTTCTGGCTGATCATACTCTTGGTAATTTACTGTCACATTTGCACCGTTTTCTAGCTGTTCAATTCTATCGTCTTGACGCCTCTTCCAAAGCAGATATAGCAGCCAAGGTACTATTATCAACACAGCTGCCAGCCCACATATGATTAGAATAAGTGTAAGTGTATTACCCGCAAGTAATCGTCCGACCTCCCCGCCATCAACTTGACCACTGTCAGTACCTGTTGTGCCTCCATCTGTACTAGTTACTAATACTATAAAGTTCCAAGTGAGCTCAACCTGACTTTCACTGCTGTCAGAGATCACCGCCCTAAGTTCTTGAGCACCTGGACGAAGATCTGCCTGCAAGGTACATACAAATCCAGCTTCGCTTACCTCACATAAATCGGCAATAAATTCACCGTTCAAATAAAGTTCGAAAGTATCTATATTTATTGTTTCCCCCTCACTTGGCACGAACTCTCCAGAGATTTGGGGCATTGTTTCACTAGTTTGAGATAGGTTTTCAGGCTTTACTTCGGTAATCATAGGCTGTGAAACAACTGGGTCAGTAGCATCATTGTTTACCTGGAATGGCTCTGATGTGTATACCTCGGTAGTGCCATCATCGAACTCAACTTCTAATCTAATTATATTTGATCCACTAGGAATGTTAGTCACATCCCATACAAAGGAATTTGCAGTAGGATCCAACTCTACTATATCTATCCAACCCGAATTTTTTCCTACCTCCTCATATTGAATGGTTACACTAGCAACTCGGTTTATATCTCCATTAAGCTCCCATGTAATTTCATTGTTCTCGCCACCAAAAATGTCTTCGCCAGTTGGAGAGATAAACGTAATCTCCACACTAGGGTCAACTGGGTCGATTGGATCTGTTGGATCAGTAGGGTCGGTTGGATCTGTTGGATCTACAATTGGCTCTACAACTGTTATCTGGAAGGACTGACTAGTTGATCCACCCCATGAATCCCTAGCTCTTACAGTAACAGTATAGGTACCTGGAGTCTTTATACTCGCCTTAGTGTCTACAACACCGGTTGTCGGGTTTATCTTGATAAATCCTGGATGAGCACCAAGTTCGTAGGTAATGGCATCACCATCAGCGTCAGAAGCGTTTACGTCATAACTCCAGTATTCATCTACTTCTATAGATCTATCTGCAGGAGGATTAGAATTTATTTGTGGATTCTGGTTAGTATTTCTAACCCTTACAATTCTTAAGTTACAAGCGGAATAAATCTGACCATTATTCGACATTGTTAGACACAACTCCAGACAGTAGTTACCATCTGCCAGGCTACTTGCCCCCTGTATTGGACCACCACTTGGCCAATTAACGGAGTAGGTGTTCATGCTAGAAGGACCTTTAGCTGCAGAAATAGTACCTACTGGTGTAATACAGTTAGGCTGCAATATCCTTAACTGATAAGGCACATCTGCAACATCATCATCAAACATTTTCCACCTCATGCTGGCATTACCACTAATCGTCGAGTTTGGAGCAGGGGATATTACATCAAAAAAGTCATTGCTATCTGCTAGTTGCTGAGATTGAGCCAAAATACCAATTGGTAAAAGCAATAAAGCTCCCAACAGTAGTGTATAGATTAGTTTTTTATTCAGAATCTGTTTATTTAGCATTGGTGATTATACAATTAATTCCGGTTTAATATCCCCTTATTTTCAATAATATTTCTAATATCACTTTGTGCTGCAGCTAAGTCTGATGCATCACCTCCGCGAATAGCTTCTCTTAGCACGCTATTTACAGCTCTACCATCTATTTGATACCAACTACGTGCGTTTGGAAGTGCATTTATATATGGAGCAATTTTTGTACTAGATTGCAGTAGTTCACTCCTCATATCGCTCCTTGGATATAGAAAACCTTCAGGTTTTATTTCACGTGCTAAGTCATTAACTCTTAACTTACGCAGCTGTTCTTTCTGAGTAATCCATACCAAGAAGTCCCAAGAGGCATTCCTATTTGCTTGAGGACGATTCTTAGCAACCATCGCTCCCCAATAAGAAGCCAAATTTACGGGGCTAGTAGTGTCTAACTGAGGCACACCCGCAATTCCAATATCTAAGCCTAGATTATAAGTGTCGTTAAAGAAAACTATGTCGTTATACCTCCACAATGGGGCAAATATCATCGCTACTTCACCGTTTAAAAAGGCTAGGGCATCATTACCTAAATTATCTGACCAGCTTCCAACAACACTAGCCTCGGTGAATTGCTTAAAGAAATCAAGAGTAGATTCTGCAAATCCGCTGTTAGCAAATACCGGCTGTCCAGCAGCGTTAACCATATTAATATCGTTCTGGAAGAATAGTATTGTGAGTAATTCAGGAGCAAAAGTAACGTTGTCAGCCGAACCTGCTGCAAATCCATATTGAGATCCATCAAATCTAGTCAGATCTCTGGCTAAATTGCGGAAGCCAATCCATTCTGCATCTGGAACACTTACAGCTTCTTCTTCTAATAGATCTTTGTTGTAGAGAATTGCGAAAGTATCCATCCACAGAGGCAACCCATTTACATTCCCGTCAGTTACGAAATCGGTGGTTACAGCTGGATAGAACGCGGCCTCGACAGTCGCAGCATCAATAGCACTTACGGGAGCAGGAGAAGTATAAAGCTCATCGTAGTTTCCTGCCCAAGTATTCTTGGCCATAAATATATCGGGGATTCTGTCTGGGTCATTAGAGAATAGTTCTCTTTCTAACTCTGTCTTATAAACACCTTCTGCAATCAGATAGTCGTTTCCGGGCCACTTATTGTCGTAAATTATCTCTATATTAGAGTGCTGACTCTCGTACTCATCTATTAGTGGTTGCACCACTTCAGGGTCCCAAAATACTCCCCACCACTGTATTCTGATTGTTGAATCTATTGGAGTTGAGCCATCAGTCTGGCCATTACCGTCGGTATTACCATCCGTACCCGGCTGACATCCAACGAATACGAAGCCGATTAGCACTATAAATACTAGTAGTTTTAGTTTTTGAGCATTAAGCATGATTCATTTTAGCGGAAAAGTGGTTTAAGATTAACAAGATCCCCCCTAAATAGTAAACTGATTCTATGGCGAAAGCTTCTCTATACAAAACTTCACAAAATATCCGCAAAGGAGCATTGGCGATAATCGTAGCAATAGGGGTTATCGTGGCCGGAGACCTACTTATAAAAGCGTCTGAAGAGGTTCTGAATCCAATTCCTGTGGGCGGTAGTTTTTATCAGCAACAAGATAAATTGGATGAAGTAGAGATACCTTCACTCCCACTTTCTACATTACCAATCGAAAACGGCTCCAATCCTGAGTTTGTAGTAGAGGGAGTATTCCCGTTCATGCCAGATACCGCGTATGCATACTCAATCGAGCCTCCAACCGTTAGGCTAGACTACGAAGCAAATGCAGTACGTACTGCCGGTGCACTTGGCTTTGTACCTGGAACAAATTACACCTCTTTAAATGGCAGTAAACGTACAGACTTAATCTGGGAGAACACCTCTGAGACTAGAACTCTTAAGCATAACGCCGATGAACTCACTTGGGTAATGCAGACTAAGTACTTTTTTGATACTGCAGCACTACAACCAAAAGTACTACTAGCATCAGAGGCTGCATATGGACCTGTTGCTAAAAGAATTATCAGCAGTATTGGACTTGGCAGCGGAGCAGGACTATCAGAAGGAACAGTCAGATCGACATTTGCTACGCTTGGTAGCGATGCCTTGTTCACAAATCCCGTCAATCCTAACAACGCCAACTATGTCAGCGTAGATATCTTTAGAAAGCTCCCAATGGCGAGGCTTCGACCAAGATCTGAATGGCCACCTCTAGCTCCAGAGCAAGAGGCACCACCTGAATTTGATGGGCTTGTCTATAAATCTAATCCCGACAGAGGATCTCTACATATGATCATCGGTGATGGGGGAGAGAACCCTGCAAGGGATGTTTACGAGCTCAGTTTTACTAATTTTAACTACAGATCTAGTGTGTTTGTCAGAGATATTTTAACCCCTCAAGAGGCTTGGACTGCAGTACGTACTGGAGATGGAAAGCTAAGACAATTAAAGCCCCAAACCGCAGATTTCTTTGCTGATAGTGGTACTTATGGCGTGAAACGTTTCACATTAATTGCAAATCAAACAGAATTAGCGCTATACGAACCTGATCAATGGGATGGATTTGTTTATCCGATCTATGTATTTAGAGGAAGGGCAGACCTGACAAATGGGCTAACCGCCGACTTCGTATTCTATATGGAAGCCATCGAAAGAGGAGTAATCCAGTTTGAATAAACTAGTCTTTGGCAGAGGTTCCCTCTGCTTTTACTAGTAATAATCCAAGTCCTGCCGCTAAAATTATGATAACCACTACTTGTATTAAGATAGAGCCTTCTACTTCAAATACTGATAGCTTCGCAAACTCCGAAACTTGTTTACCTTCCTCAATAAGCATTAATGGCCACAACACTCTTATAGAAGCAAGTAAAACACCGGCAACTATTGCCATTAACATCTCACGTTTTGTCTCTAGAGCCTTTTTTACTACCTTTACCAAGATCATGAATCCAGCAATTACGCCCAAAACGAAAATCCCAAAATCGATTAACCTCTGTGTATCGATTTCGCCAGAGATAATGGCTCTAACTGTACCCGTATAAATGTATTGATACAGCCCTAGCATCAGCAGAATAAATGAACCGCTCACACCCGGAAAAATCATTCCAGAAATAGCCAAAAAACCTGCCGCAAAGATATATAGGGGTGTGAAACCATTGCTGGACAAGCTTAATCCTGGAGCTACCTCAAAGAACAAAAATACTACAAGAAAGGTAGTAAGCATTGCTACTAAGTACTTAAGCTTAAGTGGAAACGACTTGAGAGGTATCGCAACAGAGGCGATGGTTAACCCCACAAAAATTGCATACACCTGCATCGGGTAAGTCTCTAACGCGGAGTCTATTATAAGAGCAAAAACAGAAAGTGCTACAACTGTACCCAAACCCAATGGGATGGCGAAGCTGAATTCAATCTCGGCGAAGCTACTCTTAACGTCTGACAACTTTTTTTGACCGACAAGCACTAGTACTCCAGTTTTGATTAGGACACTTACATCATGAAGTAGTTTTATGAATCGGTCATAGATTCCGAGTAGTAGTGCAAGCGTCGAACCACTGACACCGGGAATTCCCTCGGCGGTTCCCATGGCCAAACCTCTAAAGAAGTTAAAAAAATGTTGGTTCATGAAATTTAAACTAATGATAAAATGATATAGTCGACTAAGTCAGCTGTGATCAATTTAAATCATGGTGATAACTTTCGCAACAGCGCGAAAGCGTTAAAATTAAGCAAATTAATCGCCTGTTTGCTACTTACATATCATTAGCGTATATCTTATATATCGCACATAAGGTACACAATAGATATTTAGTATACTTTAATTAACTAAATTAGCAGTTAAAGTCTTTTGGATGAAGTCTATTCACAACGTGCTATATCTCACCCTCTTGATACTTATAGGCTTAGCTGGGTTTGTGGTTGCTGACTATCTAAATGTAGATAACTACAACAAAATTCAGCCGATTGCATATGATTCCTCTCTAGAAGAGACAGAACAGCAACCCAAAGAACAAGAAACTACACAACCTATACCCCAAAGTACATCTCAAATAGACGCCTCATTACCGATACCAGTAGTTAGAATAGAAAGCTCATCAGTAGCAGAAACAGGGGTGACTCTAGAAATAAACTACATCAACTTCGCAATTAATCCGGACAAAGTAGGGACGGAGACACCCCCTAACGAAGGCTATGCTGAGCTAGTAATTAATGAAGTACCAGTCTCTAGAATCTATTCACAGTGGTATCAGGTGCCCAATAGTTTGCTTTCTAAGGGTGAAAACACCTTACAGGTAAGACTAAAGGACTATTCCGATAATATCCTCCAAATTGCCGAAACTACCATTCAAGACTCTGTAGTAATAGAGTATGATGCCAGTAGATAAGTGCCTCCAGTAATGTCGGCCTTATCTTAAGTACCGAATAGGTACTTCTACCTCCCTCTTGGGGTGGTAACTGGAAGACCACCCCTTACCATCCGGATATCTGCACTGCCTATTCTTTTCTATTTCAGGTCTTCCTGCTATCATTTCTTAAGTGACTTGGGTAAAGTGCAAACCAAGAAAACATATGCTTAAAACCAAATAACCTAAAAAGCCTGCATTTGTAGGAAACCAAGGTGGTACCACGGCATGACCGTCCTTGAATGGAATAATCCATTCAAAGGCGGTTTTTTGTTACTTATTAACGAAAATCAATGACAAACTCAAACAAAATAAGCTCGGACGAAATTCGCAAGAGATATATAAGATATTGGACAGAAGCACCAAGAGACCACACTAAAATTCCAAATGTTTCTCTAGTACCAAATATAGATTCAACTCTATTATTCGTAAACTCAGGGATGTTCCCTCTAGCTCCATATCTAGGGGGAGAGGCCCATCCATCGGGAAAGCGACTAGTGAACTTTCAGCGCTGCCTCAGGACTAAAGCCGACGAAGTTCAGGAGATTGGCGACAACCGCCACACCTTAATGTTTGAAATGATGGGAAATTGGTCACTTGGTGACTACTTTAAGGAAGAGCAAATCCCTTGGATGTTAAAGCTTTATGTGGAGGAATTTGGGCTTGATCCACATAGATTGTACGTCTCAGTTTGGGCCGGTGATGACAATGTAGCAAGAGACGATGAGGCAATTAAGCTTTGGCAGCAAGCGTTTGCAGAGTACGGAATTAAGGCAGAGTTTTCGGACGACATATATAAAGTTCCGGAAACTATGCAAGATGGACAAGGACATGAATACAGGATATTTCCTTACGGTGCTAAAGATAATTGGTGGGAGAGAGCACATGCACCAGGTGAGCTTGGAGGTCCAACCACCGAGATTTTCTATGACACAGGATTTGTAGAGCGAGAACAAGAACAATACGACATAAACGACGACTCAGGCAGATTTCTAGAAATAGGTAACTCAGTGTTCATGACGTACACCTTAGACGAAAACCTTAACTGGCAGCCATTAAAACAGAAGAACGTTGATTTTGGAGGAGGATTCGAACGTGTAGTCATGTGTGCGCAGGATAAAAGAGATATCTTCGAAACCGATATCTTCAAGCCAGTGATCGATAGAATCGCTGCAGTTGCAGGCAAAGAATATAAAACGAATGGAGAGGTAAACGAATTCACAGAAGCATTCCGCATTGTGGCAGACCACGGTAGGATTGTAACCTTCTTGATCGCTGACGGAGTACAACCTGGTGGGAAAGATCAGGGATATATTCTGCGCAGATTCATTCGCCGCTTAGTTCGGTTCGGTAAAGTACTTGGCATTGAGAACGACTTTACTTCAGAGGTAGCCAAAGCCTTTATAGATAGAATGGAAGAAGCATACCCTCACTTAAGAACCAATGAAAACAGCATCATCAGCACTTTGCAGAAAGAAGAAGAAGCCTTTAGAAAGACCCTAAATCGAGGACTTAAAGAAGTAGAGAAACTAAAAGAAGAATACGTGGATTCTGATGGTAAAGGTGAGTTGATAGATGGTAAATCCGCATTTAATTTATACGAAACCTATGGATTCCCCCTAGAGATGACATTAGAAGGATTGGGACTAACTGAGGAGGACGAAAAGTATGCAATAATATCTAAAGAATTTGCAGAAGCAGAGAAGGCTCACCGTGATTTATCGAGAGCTGGAGCAGAACAAAAATTTACTGGCGGATTAGCTGATAGCTCGAAGGAGGTTACCAAACTACACTCAGCACACCATATTCTACTGCGAGCATTGCAAATAGTACTTGGAGACCATGTTAAACAACGTGGTAGCAATATCACGGGAGAGAGATTACGCATAGACTTTAGTCACGAAGAGAAACTTACCGACGACGAGAAGTTAAATGTTGAGGGAATTGTTAACAAAGTGATACAAACAGGTTACAAAATGTTTCCGATAATGTTACGAAAAGCAGATGCCGAAAAATTAGGTGCCGAGATGGAGTTTGGGCAGAAATACCCCGACAATGTAAAGGTATTCATGATATATGACCACACAGAACTAAATAACAGCATCGAGGACGAAATTAAGCGCCTAAATCCTAATTGGACACCTGAGAACGCCGGAAAAGGAGAAGCAGGCAACTTGCCACTAGATATCGATCAAAAAGTTATAGATACGATCAAGAACGATGCATTTTCGATGGAGTTTTGTGGCGGACCACATGTTCAGAACACCAATGAACTAGGCGCAGAGGGTAGGCACTTTAGCATACAAAAGGAACAGAGTAGTGGTTCAGGAGTAAGGAGAATTAAGGGTGTATTATCTTAACTGTCTAGAAAGTCTATCGAAGATAAAGTGAAAATCGTTTACAACGATGTTGGCTAAGTTACTCACAGCATCGTAGGTATACTCAGTGGTAGTAGTGTCCATGTTAACCTTACAAGCTGTCAGACAATTCTTCAATAGTCTACCAACTTCTTTGATTTTAGCTGGATCTTCTATACCTCTACTTATAAAAAGCTGGTACAGAGCTTTTGCTCTAGCATTGGTGTCTCCTGCATCTGGATCGTTAAACAGAGCATAGCAGTCCTCTAAAAATTCATTCCAGTTAATTTCCTGCGAGACCCCGTAAGAATATTCGACTTCAACCTGAATAGCATCAGAATCTATAAGAGAAATAATTAGGTTTCTCATCTTTTGTCTTGCGACAGGATCAGAAGATAGAGTAAACGATCCAATCTCGGCAATATCTATCTCTTCTACCTCTTCGACCGATTTGCCAGGTAAATAGATGGTAAAAGACTGGGGTGTAGCCAGATTCTTAGTTGGCAACCTAAATCTACCCAGATATTCTTTTTTGAAATCATCTGAAAACGCATCGAAATCCCTTAGCTTTGATTGGATGTCAGCTAAGTAGTCTGCAATGATCTCCTTAACACCTTCTGAAACTTTTTCGATCATCTCCGGATCCTTAGTGGTGTATTGACTCAAATAAAGATTACTCATCTTAAATTCGTCCCATCTGCCTGCAACATTATTACCTATAGCTACTAGCACATCAATAGCCTGACTCTGATTATAGTAGCCTGCCAGTTCCATAAAGGTACTCAGATACTTTTCTGACATAAATCCAAGATCAGTCTTCCCCTTCGATACTTGATAATCTTTGAATTCTGCAAATTCCTGTTCTCCCAAAACCTCTCCTACCGCATATATGATTAAATAACGTGGGAGATCAAGATTAGCACTCAGGGAGTCAATATCTTCCCAAACAGAACTTTCTACATATACGGGGAGTCCGATGTCGTACTGTTGCAATCGGTTCTGGTGCAGTGTCATGCTCGACAACAGTTTTTGTTCTATCGGATCCGGTACCGCTTCTTTACCTGAACCATTTTGCGATTCATTCTGTTTATCCACTAGACAATATAACGTTACAGGTTCTTTTTGTGAAGTTTTAAGTTAAATATACTTTGCAGATATATAATGGAGTATGTATTGGAAAGGATAGTTAGGATGATCAGTATTGGTATTGGAAACTACATTCCCAATCAAAACTTGAGGAGCATTGGATCGCCCTCAAAGAATTACCAGTTTGCCATAGGGCAACTAAAAAAAGGAGAAATATTAGTAGTCCAAACGCAGTCTGCAACAGGACTGGACTACACAGTAATTGAAAATGCAGAAGAATATGAAACAGCCACAAGTCTACCAGAGGCGTTTTTGTTCGCTGTAGTTAAGCAATAATCTTTTAGATTCGAGCGCCTCTATACGAGGCGCATAATTTTGTCTTAATATCATATATGTAGTCATGATATAATCAGCCATACTCAAATTAGCTACTTAAAATCAAGGAAGGTTGAACATGTCCCGCAGCAGAAGAGATAAGAACCAGACACGCAAAAATAAACGCAAACTAATTTTACTTGCGTCCGTTTTAGCTATTATTGTTTTATCGGCGTTAGTAGCACTTTCATATACCAACTCCCAAGACTCAGGTAGTATTGGAGAAATTGGATACCAGTACATTCTGAGCCTCCGCGACGAAAGTGGTCTAGTTTCGCGTGAATACGAGAATTTGAACTACGGCGTAATTTCGAACCCTCAAGAGATTGCAGACGAAAAGATTACCAAGTTCGAACGACTTACAGAAATCTGGCTGAACAGCCTACAGATACTTAATTTTGATTATACTGTAGAAGGGACAACTTTCCGACCCGGCGGAGTGACCATAGCAGGTATCAGCCTCAGCTTTACCCATCCATCCAGACAGATTTTTGTCTTGTTGGATAGAGTACCAAATCCGAGATTAGACACTATGGAATACACTGTGTTCCTACCGGAAGACGGAACAACCATATCGGTCTTGAACTTCGGCGCACGCAACGTTCGTGGACTTGATAGTACAGAGTTTTCGGAAAGCTGGGCAATTATTCAAGCCCTTTGTTTAGGTTCCACTGGTGTTCAGAACGAAGGTTCAGACGCGGGATGCAATATCATCTCGGCAAATGCCGCTGCAGGCTTTATTGGTCTAACAGAGGCAGAAACCGCCGAATTGATCTCTAGACTAGGAACTGTACAGCTAGAAGGTAGTGATCAAACTACCACCTCGCCGTATGTTTTTATTCCCGCCTTCTGGGAATTATTTGCAGAAGGATAAGCAGAAAAGTAAGTAAACGAAATGAGTAGAGCCAGCAGTGATGCTGGCTTATTATTTTAAAAATCTATCCATCTTGTGGTGGATGTAGGGGTAGAAGTACTAGATGGTCACTTCTGGTGGCCAGACTTCGAAATGCCAGAGCGAGTGACTAACCTATTCTTTGTCATGCTCGAGGCTGCCATCGTGCAGTATTTCGACCTTATGCAGATCGAATTCGTCATGCATGTCCAAGCTCGGGTCGAAGAGGATTTCTACGAAAGGAATTCTCAAGCAAGACAGTTTATGAACAACTAAATAACCAAATCCTTTTGTTTGCAGAACACCTGTAACAGTAATTGTTGCAGGTTTTTTGTCGACACATAAACTAGCCTATAATATTTATAACGTGATATAATAGTGTCTGTTGAAAAAACAAAAGGACAAGTGATGCAAAAAACGCAATTACTTTTTTTCCTGATAGGTATATTGAATAGTCGGGCAGACAAGTCCAACATATCAATCCCCGATAGCCTGCCTAGTAGTATCTCTCACAAGATTTCTGCTGGGCACATGATCCTAGCGCACGCAGCACTACAACGCTATCCAGACGGGGAGATTGAACCCCGAGGCGTTCTAAAAACCGCAGCAATTGCGGCAAGCATGCGCGAAGATGTCACGGTAAAGAAGGTGGCGGCTGCCGCACAAGACCTCTTTGAAGAGGAAGTGCTGGCAGAAATTGCTACATATGAACCGGAGGATGACTTTGAAGCAAAATTTTTCGAACTCCTCCAGTCCTAATATCCTAATAGGTCCTGGGCACATCCAAATGTGACCAGGACCATCCACTTACTCAATGGCTATTTAGCCATTTTTTCATTTCTTTGTTCGAGCCTATTAGACAGATACTTTTCTGGTAGGAACACTACGAATGCCGCTTCTACAGCATCTCTTTGTGTGTCGTCCATAACATAAGTAATATGATCTACTAACACTGAAGCATCCCTAAATTTCTGCCTATTTTTGTCACCAGCTATTCCCTCTGCAGAGGCAAAATCTAACTCCCCACCACTTTTAGAGTCATATAGCTTGATAGGGGGTATTGGCTCTCTACCGCTAAAGTACTTAGTTTGAATTAAGACCTGCTTAGTTTCTCCTGAATTGGTCTGATACTCTATCACCAAGTCCACTTTACCTCTCTCATACCCCACAAGTGCACCTAAACGAAGTTCTTCGCTGGTTTCCGTCTTTACTTTTGATCTCTTTTGCTTTCTATCAAGTAGTTCCTCGAGAGTTAGTATCTTGACTGTATCTAAATTCACATCTCGAGACTTGGCAGAAAGCATATTTCTAATAGGTCTAAGGATGTATTCCTTACCCGCTATCTCGGCAAATGCCCCCAAAGTATACGAAGTAATATAGTCTTGATTGACATCTTTTATTCTTTCTAAAGTCTTTCTGCCTGTGTAGTCATCGTTGCCAGGGTTAAACAACGCATGAATCTTTGGATCATTATGCTTTTCCCTCATTCCTAGAGAGAAGCTCATTCCCAGTCTTTCTATAGTACCTAAAAATTCTGTCGGATCCTCAATCACTCCATAATTTAGGATTATGGCCTCAATTCCTTCTGATAGCCCATTTATAGCCATCATTCCTGCCACATCTACAGGGTCACTAGAGTCCTTTCTATGTCTTAGGAGTATCTCTCGGTAGTTATACATGAACACTAGAAAGTAGGGCATAAAGTCGTAGGCGAAAGGAGGAATATAGCCATCGCCCCAGGATACGTCAATCATGGGATCATCCTCGATTGCATCAATGCTTATGCCTTGAATCTCCGCCTCTTCTTTTAAGAATTCAGTGTATTCCTCCTTAAGCTTCTCTATAGGTAGCAGTTTAGACATATACCTTTGCTTTTCGGGAGGTAGCGTTTGCAAAAACAGGTAAGTCATCGCGCCAATATTCTGTAATATCGAGTCTTGCTTTAGCAGCATAAATTCCATTCCCGCAGCTACTGCCTCGGCTTCTAATACAGGGAGCTTAATTTCCCTTTCTTTCTCGGTATTATCTTGGATAGGTTCCTGCGGGTGTATCATCATTGCGTGCTAAAAACAAAGCATATTGATGTTTATATACCATACACATTATTAACTCAAGCAGCCCCAATCGGGGCTGCTTAAAATTATTTAACCTAGAAACTACTTCTTACCTAAGGTTTCTATTATCAGGTTGATGTCATCTTGAAAGCTTTCTTCTGCAACGGAAATTGAATATGCATATTGCCCATCTGCAAACAGGTACTGCACAGTTGGTAATGTATTATCATATCCACCAACTATTATTGACTCGACTTCTTGTACACTTAGCTCACCTACCTGTTTAGTAGCTAACACATTAAACTCACGAGGATATTCAGTAGTTGACTGGCTTTCCCAGAACATCTTGTAATCCTGAGTTAGTTGGGCAGTATTAAAATTCTTTGAATTTGGCTTAGTTCTTATATTGACCCCAACACCTACATTTGCGCCTGTTCCTACAGGTCTATCATCGTCCCCAACCACAATTCTGTAGATTGAGTAGTAGTCCCCCCAATAGGTAGTAGTGATATCATTTGACCCCTCACTACCTATCCATTTCTGTTGCATCCCTTCGAATAGACCATCGTTAATTGTAATTGGGTCATAAGATTTAGGAGGTACATACAAAGATAATCCACCTATCGAAGCAGCCTTCCAACCTTTAGATTTAGCCTCTGCAATTGCCTTTTCTCTACTACTCATAGCTGCCGGCTCTTCAGTTTCTTCTTCTGTTTCATCCTGTTCACCCTCTTTAATCTGATCTATATCTTCGTCTTCTTTTCCATCATATTCATTGCCATGACTTACGTTGATACTCTGATGGTTCGACTTAACAGTAGGATTCAGCATCAATGCTGCAATAATGGAGGTAATTAGCACCGTAACAACGATGATCCCTAAGAAAGAAAGAATTAGGGAGGTCTGAGAGACCTCAATCATTTTCGTATTCTTAACTTCAGACACTTTCTCAGTTGGTTTATCTTCCATAATTTTAAATTAATATTTAAGTGATATAAATTTTTACCATCACTAGCAGCTAGTTTCAATAGAGAAATATTATTAGGAAAAATAAAGCACCACAATAGTGGTGCGCTGGTAATAAATTTTGTATTCTATTCCTTGCTTTGGGATTCTACAATCTCACGCATGAGCGCAATCAATACCTTATAGACCCCCTGCTTATTCGGGACTAGAGATCCTTCTTGCACTAGAATAGGGGTGCCTCTGGAATTAGTAATAGCCTGAGTGTTCAATACAACCCGTGCTAATGCTTTATTTTTCTGCTCTGGATCAACACTAAAGAAGCTAAACAAAAGAGAATCTGTGCTTGCATTCTTTGTTAATACCAATCTTGCATTGTTGCTATCCCCAGCAAAAAATTTCTCCAGATAGACTGGACCATGTAATTGCCGGAAGGGAGTAATCTCCCATGTACCGATCGTCGACTGGTTGGAACCAATCATTTCGATAACGCTTCTAGACAGGGTTGCTGCCTCAATATCCATCGGACTAGGTTGCTGTCTTTTCTTCATCTGGTCCCCCAGTAGATTTTCAAATTTTTACCTAAGTTAGTATATCATGGATATTGATTAGATAGGTAATTAGAATTGATTTCTAATCTGTTATACATCAAAATGCATAATGCAAGACCTTAGAAAACCGGAATCAAGTAAATTCCAAGAAATAGCCCTAGATGCAGTCACAAATGCGGTGAACCTACCAAATACCACCCTCGACAAGCTTAAAGATCAAGGTCCCCAACAAGGCACTTTAAGGTCGGGTGAGAGAGTAGAGGTTCGACGTAGTGATTGGACAGTTACAGAAAAATCCCCAAAATACTCTGATGAACAAACTGCCCAGAGAGCAATCGGCGCAGCTATGAACAGCGCATACATGCTGCTCACTCCTGCACAACAAGAGAGCTGCGTAATTCGATACTCTGCGGAAAGAGTTACAGACATCAGATATACAGCCGAAGATGGACAATACCGAGTCAGAATATATTCTCCATTAGGTAGAGAGGTAGATATCGTAGGATTCGACCATAGAGTTGGAACCCCTGAGCAAGATGCAGTTAGCAGTCTGAGACAAATTAAAAATAGGCCAGAGATTAATGCGGTGCCGACTGGTGGGATTCTTGTCTCGATTCAGAAAGTATCTTCAGATAATGTAGGAGATGCAAGTGGGACTGCAGACGAGACAACCACGTTTATGACATACAAAATAGATGCTGGCCACGGAAGTATCAGTGCTAAGGGCCTCGCGATACTTGTCGGAGATATCACCAACTCAATATCAATGGAGTTAGATCAACAACCTGAGTCTATCCAGACAAAAGTAAGATACGGAGCTCATCTCAGGACACCTAGAGATGGTAGCGAAGGAGAAGCTCGAGAAGATGAGGTGCTTTATGCTGCTTTTGATACCAATAAGCGAGTATACGACATGCAAACTCTTTCGAGTTTGGATAGGATCAATATAAATGAACTTTGGAGTGATCTTGGTCCAAACCAAGAAAGTTCTATAGTAGAAGCCGAGATTGAGGTGAACAACGATTCATGGGCAATAGAACAAAATACAAACCTAAAAAAACCAGAAAGAGTAGCAGAGATAATTGCTGCGTTTATGGGAACTTCTTTAGATGAATAGGATAAACTAACTGTTAAGTCCACTTCAAACTATCAGGGTCAAAGTCAGATGGCTGTTGGAACACTCCAGTTTCTTGCAAATGCCTTGTAACTATTTCTCTAACTTTAGCTTGAGCCTCGAATATATCTGCAGAATCATCTATCACATCGTCCAGATTGACTGTCACGGTATACTCCTGACCATTAAAAGTATATTCAAACACCAAAATTTCAGGTGAGTCTTCAAGAGTGCTGATATTGCTAAATAGCTGTTGCTCTTCTACAGTAATCTTATTCCACTCAGTAGATACCCTTTCGATTAGTGCCGATAATTCTATGTGTTGTTCAAACATTTCCATAGAGAATTTTAGCATGGGAAGTATTTAGTGCCATCTACACCGCTGACATTACCCCATATAGTCGGGAAGAATCTTGTATACAAAAGTTGTTA
>CAYGMI010000021.1:18364-19975 GCA_964351125.1 uncultured Candidatus Saccharibacteria bacterium
TTTGAAGTTTTGACTTGCTGAATATAGGTTCATGCTTTTTGGTTATAGCCTACCTAGCGCAGAGCACCAGACTATATTCTGCATCAGCCATTAAAAGTATTACCCCTAACCCTCCAAGTACTTCTCCAATACTGGCCTTAGTGAACTATTCTTATCCAGATTAGTATAGATTTGCTTTAACTCGTCTTGATCAACTTCTCCATATAAGTACATCATCAGCCCAACTAGGGTAGTGAAGGAGTTAATTATGTTAGAGGTTAAATCAACACTAATGTCTAGTAAGTCAATATCTGTGACCTCCTTCATTTGCGCGAAGTAGGTATTAAGCGTATCTAGAATTGCAATTCTATCTTCTTCGGCTATATTCGCCTCCATTAGTAACACATTTAGGATTGTTCCCAGTCCATCTCCAGATAAAGTAACTTCCTGTCTAAACGCATTCAGAACTGCTTCGAAATCCTGACCATCTACTCCTGTAGTTTCTATGGAATTAGTGTAATCCAACAGCTTATCTAGAGCTTTAAATATCAAGAGTCTTAATGCCGGATTGTATTGAAGATCCATATATTCAGCTAAGTCTGCAGTTGCAGATGCATACCTCAACAAGTCAGGATCGGCAGATGAGATTCTATCTTCCTTCACAAACCTAGCCAAGATGTCTGGAGTGATCTTAGCCGTAAAGCTAGCATCCTTGAATAATACAAGCATATCGTCAAAAAGCTTAATCAAAATAGCTCTGAATACATTTACGATCTGTAAATTAGATACTCCTGGAGTTAGGTTCTCTACCTGTCCGTCACCAACAGTAGAGGTAGGTTGATTTGCCTTTATTATAAGCGTTTTAAGCTTAGTCTCCGCCATATGCAACAGCTCATTTTTTGGAAGCTCTTTTAGCTGATTGTAGGTTAATTTTTGGTCCATATTATACTAATTGAAATATAGTGGTTATATATAAATGCATAAAGTAAAAAAAATACAAGCAACCTACTGGAGTCTGCCTGTATTTCTTATTGCTTAACTTTCAAAATTCGTTGCGTCGATTAACTGAAACAACTCATCATTAATTCTTGAGTCTCCGACTTTTTCAACTCTAGGAGCACCCTCTACAGGAGTAAACACAACCTGTGCAGCGTCAGAATCGTAACTTAGAGTTCCGATCGTTACCCGATCTGCATTCACGTCATCACCGTTTCCAAATTCTTTGTAAATCGTGATTGATCCTTTCTCGATTAATTGAGGGATATTAATGACGTATCTGCGTCCTCCTGTCCCACAATAGTTATTCTGGTAAGTGGCAAGACTCTCCGTAAGAGGTAAAACCACGATATCATCAATAGATACGTCTGGATACTGATTACCATCAAATGATTCTGTTCTTAGTCTTAGTGCCATAGTTAGGTTTTATAATCTAAGTTATTATATCACAATCGAACGATTTATTATATACCCACTATTCATATAAACCCCCTGTTATAATCACCCAAATTAAATAGCTAAAAGGAGTTGAAAATTGAAAACGACTACACCGAACAAGCCCCAAGGATCACCAGGGGTTACCGTAGCGGCAGGAAGTTGGGTATATGTTTGTACAAATTGTAAGCAAGCATACAC
>CAYGMI010000022.1:0-19967 GCA_964351125.1 uncultured Candidatus Saccharibacteria bacterium
GAGCATTCGGATTTTGGGAATCTTTCCAAGCGCTTTGCCCATCTGGGTTCAGTAAGAACGTCCCCACAAATGTAGCGGCTTGTCGCACAGAAGATGATCCCATCAGTGAATCCAGCACCAAATTGTGAGCGTCCACAACCATATCTGGACCTTCTTTGCCTGTATCTGGGTCGCTTGCAACTTCGATACTGCCACTGTCGTCTGCAATGATTCCGATATAGGCATTCTGTGCCGAACGAGTGCTCAGAACAGAGCCACCCATATTTGCCGAAATACGTGGTGCAGAACGTTTAGTTGCCTTCATTAATACGCCGAAACCTTGTGCTGACAGTTGCCCATCTTGCAGTTGGCTTTCATAAGCGCTAGAAAGCTGTTGGTTTGAATCAGTCATTTCATATTCTCCATATTTATAGTTTGTGTGGATTTGGGGCGGGTAAGGCTTTATCGGCCCTACCCATTACAAAGCAATTAACGCCAAGCGTTTTCTACTGTGTCGGTGATCGTGAGACCTGCATCTTCCCAAGAATCGAAAGCCTCTTCGGCGAGGTCCCAAAGATCTAACACACCATCAATAACTACCGGTGAGCAGAGATCACGTAAAATCGACATTTTATCGACCATACCTTGATCCTGTGGAGCGATAACGCTCAAAGCGTCGTCCACAAAGCTCTTAAAACAATTGCTCGAAGCCTGCCCGAAGGTCACGACTTTTTTAGCCGCCACAATCTCATTGATGAGTGCGGTGTTCATGTCATGGATTTGTTGTCCCGAAGGATCGTCCATCACAATGGGCATTACCGGGCTGAACATTTCTGAAAGAGGGATGTCAGCTTTAGCAATATCTTCGTGCCGTACACCGCGCAAGTAACCGTGAAAAATGATTGCTGCGTGAAGTAATGGCATCAACATCTGTCCCATTCCGCCACCGAGCGCATGAGGTGTCCATGTGACATGATCGAATTGGGTTTTGCCGGTTACATGACCAATATAGTGACGCACGTAAGAACGTAGCGCACCATAAGCCTGTGGACCAAGCCCCAATGCATTAACCACATCTGGATTCAGTTCAATAATACCCTGATCCCACATATCCAAGCTTGGCATGGGGAAGTTGTCTGGAATCATATCGCCGGGTTTGCAAGAGACAATTACGTCACCATCAGGTGTCGTCCAGTCCCATGCTTTGCGGAATTGTAAGAAGTTGATCATGAAGATTTGCCACAGAGTATGATAATCACGTGTCACCACGATTTTATCAATCAAATGTGCGTTTTCGATAATCCAGCGTGCAGCACGTGCAGTATCTGCCAAAGCGCCGTCACCGTAATTTTTACCGGTAACAGAACGTGGTTTACCTGCAACATACAGTGCGCCATTTGGACTGCAAAAACATACTTGATAGTCGATGATGATTACCGTCAAACCGCCTTCTGGTTTGCCAAGTGGAATGTCGTGAGATTCACGAATCCGTCTTGCCATTTGAGCCAGATCACGCGCCATCAGGTCAACATCAAAAATACTGCCGGGATTAGCAAAGTCCAAGAATTCTAGAACTTCACTATAGTCAGGTGCTACGGAATTTGTTTTCATGTTTCTTTCCTTTATTATGAAATTGGATTTGGATGATACTCGTCACTACTTGCGGATACTCATTTTGAAGATCTGACTGTAAGCAGTCGAATCCCAGAGGAATTCGCAGCTACAATTCCTTTGTTAGTAAAACTCAGTTCATCGCTAGAGCGAATCACTTTGTTAGCCTCTGGAATCTGATCTATGACTTTGATGTCGAATCGATTCTCGTCAGCAGTTTTTACTAACTCCAGCTTTACAATACTGCCATCACGGCGAGTAGAATAAAGGATGTTACTAGTTGCTGTTTTACCGTTTAGCGATGCTAACCAATGATCGAAATCATTTACGCTAGCTTCTGTGGTAGCAACCTGTCTTCCAGCAACATCTATTACCATACAGTGATTTCTTAGCTCGCCATTGCCATGGTTTTGGGTCCACATGAACCACATAAAATTACTAGAGAACACCATTGATATCCTCCCCATTACCACTCTTCCCTCTTTTGAAACAAGGTTTGGAGCAGCAGCTGGTTGCAGTGATCCATCCGAATTTATGACATATGCGTTGGTGAATGAACCTGATTGGTAGTAGATATAGCCGAATCGTTTTCCGAACGCGAGATTAGTGTTATTTGGTACCATATTTTTCTGGTTTAACTTTTCAGCCCCAAATTTACCGAACCGCATTAGGTCGCCGTTGGAATTTATCCAATATAAGTTATCTTGGAACTTTCCGATTACTGGCTGTCCCATGTACGTACCGACTCTTTGAGTGAATCTTTGTACGTCACCGTAGCTTTCAACTTCTTTATCTCTACCAACATATGTTCCGTTAGGGAAGCACACTATGGTTTCGTTACCAGATGCACTTTCTCTACCTACAATAGTTCCGTCTTCGCGATATAGTTTGCCATTTAAAGCATAAACATATCGCACAGCATCAGAATCAATCTGCCAATTAATGATCTTGGCACCGATAGGTGGTACTGCAAGTACCTGTTCGATAACTTCTCTGATTGTCATAAACTTCCTCATTGGTACTGCAACCGACACCGTACAACTTGGACATCCTGAATGGCCACTATAATAGTGTCCACAATCACTGCATTGCTCCCATTGTATTTCTTGCAATATTTCAGCAGGAAACGGTAGTCTTTCTCCACCTTCAAAAACTCGCAAGCAATGCTCGCTAAATTCATCAGGCAAGTGACTGAGTGGCATTGCAATCATAGGATCAGGATATTGCACTTGATCGTTCCAAATCGAAATACCTGCTAGAGGTCTCTGACTTGGTAAGATTCTGTCGTTGGCATCTTTTGGGGAGTACCGTCCGTCCCAAGGTCCGATACCTAGGAGCAACTCAACAGCCATTGCCAATAAGGCATAGTCATCTGCGAGTAAATCTCTAGGCTTGATCAATACTGGCTTATTGGCATCGGGATCACAGAAGTGGGGATCGATCAGCCGCATCGTATATAGAATTGATTGATATTTGCCGAATGAGGCACTATCTAAGTCAATAATACGCGGAATTGCTGACTTTTCTCCAGATCGTGTAATTACCGTTTGCACTAATATGTTCATCCAGTTAACGTCCGATAAACCGATGCCTAGCGCATGACATGCAGACTTCGCTTCTTCAATCTTCAAGATTAGATCTGTCAGAAAGTTAAAACTTGGTACGTGCTTATCACGGTGAGCAGGGTCCATAAACTGTAATAGTGGAACGCTATCTGGAACATATTCCAACATAATGCCTCGAATAAAATCATGCTCACGAAGTAACCCAATATGGGGAACCAAGTAAGGGTGAGAAATTCTAGGCATATCGACTAGCTTAGTTTGATGTTCTTCTAGACGTTTTATCGTCGAAGCCTGTGCATGAGGATCTCCTACAAAGCTTTCGTGCTCTGGAGTTTTATAGATTTTTGCTACAAGCCTAGGGTGTCTTAAGAACATACCTGGTAATACAGAGTTAGTAATATCGAGAAATGCATCCGCTTCTCCGCCTGCTGCCTGTGTAACAGATAGCTGCGAAGGAATTAAATAGCGATGCACTCTACCTGTCGCTAGCTCTTCTACCTCGTATTTATTCATTTTCTTCCTTTCGTCGAAGTGCGATCAAAGTACAGTCGTCATCAATTAGTCCCCTAATTTGCTTCTTCTGCACATATTCTTGTTCGGTTATGGGGTGAATCTGGATCGATGCTTCAATTGTAGGTGTATTAGCACCTTTTAAGTGAATATATAGATCCTCACCTTTAAATAAGTCGAGTGAGTGAATATCTGCGGGATGAGCAAGTATAAAGCCTCCGGAAGGAAACTCTTTACCTGCTGCATCTGCCATTTCTCCCAGACCATCTGTGCCTAACACAAAACTATTAAGTTCTGCTGTCGACATCACGACATCAATGTTAGGTTCAAGAAGTTCTGGAGAACTGTCAAATTCGGAGCTTAGTAATTGATAAGCTGGATATGGCGGCATATTGCCGTTGAACTTTGGGATAGGAACTTCTTGCCCGTTTATATACAGCTTACCGTCACCTACTCTAAAAAAGTAAGAGTAAGTTGGAGTAACTATTACGCCGAGCAAGGTAAACAAGAAGTAACCTCCTACAACTCGTGTATTACTTTCGTCCATCAATCCCATTAAGGTATCGATGATTGAAAGTAGTTTTCGCTGAGCTGGTAGGATGATCTTAGATCTAACTAAATCCTGCCTTCCCTCTTTAAGATAACTTGAATACTTTAGAGAATTCTCGAGAAGCTGTTGCTCGAATACCTTAACCCCTATCGAAGAACCAACTTCGTGTTTGGAATCAAAGGCCTGAGAACCATTACCGTCACTTACTACAAATACACCAATCGGCGCCTCTGTAGCTTGTGACCACATGTATGCATCTTGATTATTCTTAAGCATCGCAAGGTGACGAGCACCAGGAACTGATGCTCCAGTTATTTCGAATATTCCTGTGGGTAAATTTATTACCCCAGGTTTTATTCTTTTCATCCGAATATCTCCTTTTTATACATTTTCGTTGTCAAAGACCACGCTAGGGTGGTCTGTTTCACAATTTCCTTTGCTGCATGGTAAAATACACATGCAGCGTGAACAATGGTGAGACCCATTTCGTATCTGTGAAAACAGACCACTAGCGTTGTTAGATTCGCCTTGCCCCGGTCACATAAGTTTCCGGGTCGGGTGAATCACCTCTATACTCTATTAAGTACAAAAGTGATTCACTTAGTTAGTGTACGAATCACACTTAAAGAACTGTTAAGATAATACCCCTGTTTCTAGATATATACATGAGCAATCGTGTCATTTTGTGGTAAAATATTGACACATATATCATACAATCTGACAAATGAAAGATTTTACTAATAAAATCCTCGAATACATCAATATTGGGAGTAACCCATCTCTAATCAGTATGGCCGACGATGGCTTGCCTGAAATAATAGATTTCTTAAGAGACCTAGACCCCAAAGAAACAGAAGTGGATTATTACTTCTGTTCACTTAGCTACCAATTCTTAGAGGGACTCAGCACCCAGCATATCGAAAAAGAGATTAACCACCAGCTAGAAATAAGTAACTATCCCCTAGATTCTCTAACCGAAGCGGTAAAGAATAAAAAGACAGTTGTCGTGTTAATGGATGATCTTGATCTTTTAGAGGACTTTGGTGATGCTGCGAATGCTACAGATGCACTACTAAAGAAATACCGAAATCAGATTTACTTTACATATGTTCTTGAACATCCAATGATGGTCGAGAGGCTTCAGCAAGCAGTGTGGTCATATTCAAGCACTCAAGAAGTATTTATGTATAACGAGGTTGGAAAAAATTGGACACTCGATGAGCTCGTAGATATCTGTAAAAAACAGTACAAGAAAGAGCTCACACAAGACGAAATTGCAGAAATAGAAAAGCTTTCTAATAAACACTTCGGACTATTTAAAAGACTTTACAGAGATAGAATTTTAGATCAGCCTCAAATAGATACATATATAGAAAGCTTATTGGGTGATTTCAGTATCGAAGAAATTAATACTTTTAAGAAGCTTGCTCTTAATAAGAAGATGAGTAATACCGAAACTAAAATAAGAGACGCTTTCCAGAAAGTAAATTTTATTGATATGGAAGGAAATATCACTATTCCAATCATCGCCGAAAAGCTAAAAAGCTATAGAATAAAAGGAAAGATAAGTATAGATAAATCTACAGATAAACTATCTGGACTTGATTTAGATTTACTATCTAGAACTGAACGCAATATTATCGAAAAGTTAATGATTGAAGGTGAACTTATTGATAAAGAAGAGATTGGAGATCTTATCTGGGGAGATGAGGTAGGAGACAAATACTCAGAGTGGGCAATAGATCAAAGAATCTCTCGCCTAAAGCGCAAACTCAGAGATCTTGGATTCAATGTGGACATCAAAACAGTCTATGGCAAGGGGTATTCTTTAGTCATTCTCGATGACTAAACCCTTCTTAATCGATACTCAAGAAATTAGAGTAGCTGTAGACCTTATAGTCGTTGGATATAAAGACAATAAGTTGCATACCCTCTTTATTCAAAGAAAATATGCACCAGATAAAGATAAATGGGCCCTACCCGGTGGATTCATACACAATGATGAAGAATTAGTAGATGCAGTAGATAGAGTACTTCTGGACGAAACAGGTATGGATAAGCTTGATTTCAAGATTGAAATAGGTACGTTTAGCAGTGTAATCAGAGACCCCAGAAGAAGAGTAATTTCTGTAGCTTACCTACTGCTTTGCAATGAACTTTTTGGGGTCGCTGGCCAAACAAAAGACTATCAAGCTACTGTAGATGCAAAATGGTTAGATTGGGATAATATTCCAAAAGACTTAGCATTTGACCACGAAACAATCTTATTGCGGGCAAAAGATTACTTAGAAGAGAATATTTATACTAAGCCGATAGCAAAATGGTTGCTACCTGATAAATTTACTTTTGGAGAGCTTCAAGAATTGTACGAAAAACTGATAGGCATGGAGTTAGAGAAACGTAATTTTCGCAAAACAATCAATTCTAGAAATTTTCTAGAGGGTTTAGACGAGAAAAAGAAAGGTGTGCATAGACCAGCCCAATTATTCAAGTTCAAAAACTAAAAGGCACAACCGATTCGGTCGTGCCCTGAGTATTTTAGAGGAATTAGTGTTAATCAATCACCTCGATTTCTAGCTTATCGTTAGCTAATTCGGCAAATTTTGCGAAATACGGTCTTGTAATTCTTTGCCAATCTTTTAACCTACGCCCTTCGATAGGAGTACCATCGCTTAGTTCTTGCCCCAACCAGTGATCAGAAGAAGGAATGCGGATAATCATTTCTCCACAATAAAAGTGAGAAAGGATTAGAGCATCTATCATCTCTTCTACCGCACTATCTGGATCCGAAGGTAAAATTATATGCATTACACCGCGATCTTCGTATTGATATTTCAACACTTTTGCAGCATCTGACATATCTGAGATACGATATCTGCTTGGATGCAGGATTGCATCTTCGATGCACAGCATGGCTTCTTCTACAGTCTCAAATACTGGGATTCCCAACATTCTGAGCATAAAGTAGATTTTCCGACGTGACTCGTTGATAACTTCAGCCTCCCATACGGAGATCACTTGCCCGTCAATTTCGGTTCCAGCTTCAATAAATTGAATAACTGGAATCACGACCTTACCTGTGAACAGAAACGTGATGAATTCTCCAAGTGAGACCAAAGCTCTAGTCATCGAGTCTATTACGATAAAGTGAATCAGTGATAACTCTGCTGCGTTTGCCTCTTCTTTGGCATACACTGCAGCTAGAGACTCATCGTAGTTTGGTCTTTGCGGGTTATAGAACGAGATATAGTTTAGCATTAACCAAGGGATCAAAACCTTGATCCTCCAAATAGTCGGATCACAAGATCCCCAAAGAGCTACATGTGTACCAACGTGACGGGACAATATGCTGCGAGCTGCTATTGAAAGCATGATGTTTCTCCTTAATTTATAAATGAGCGGCAAATCTATATACTTAATCAACTATTCGAAAAACACATTCCATATTTCTATGAAAGGCATGAACAGCATATACAAAAGCAGGTTAATCACTTCGTTAGTGAATCCCAATAGAATTTGCATATAGTTAAATTAAAAGATATAAACAATTATATGTAATATATAAGATATATACTTGTCTGATTATGGCATTATTTGCACCATTTCTGACAAGAATACGTATAAATCTGACAATTCAGTGTAGATATTGATTTGTGACTTATCAGTGATATAATATTTATGTCTATTCCAGACAATTGCTTTACAACACCTAGGTAAAGTAAAGAGGAAAGTCTGGACTCCAGTTCGGTCTCGTATACTGGTTGCTTATTTTCGAAGTAAGTGGACAGCAACGAGATAGGCACCTTTAATTGATTTTCTATTTATAGAAGACAAAGAGAGGCTGGGCGCGAGCTTAGGGAAAACCCCCAATTTGGGGAGGGCCACAGAAATAGACCGCCTGATTTTTTATATATTTACTTGTATTTATATAGTGCGAATCAGGTAAGGATGAAAAGGTGCGGTAAGAGCGCACCGGGTTTAATAGTAATATTAAGCTGCTGGCAACCCCTGTCTGGAGCAACCTTTAAAAGGGCATAGAGAAATAATTGTCTTAAACACAGAATCCGGCTTACGGAATAGACACACGAAAGACGCGCCTTACGGCGCGTCTTTCTGTTTAATCGAATACGTAACTATCTTATTTCGTAAAATCTAAGCAACGCATTGGCGTTGTCCGTCGCATCCTTAATATTCTCCTTACTTCTTAGTCTTTCTACCAAACATTCTGTATTAAACCCCTGATATCTATTTCCCTCTTCTCCAAAGCTTTCTAGACAATCCGAGGCTTGCTCTTGCGACATATAATCAGATAAGTAGCCTATTTTACCCATAGATATAAGGTCCGTTCCTTTAACTGCTGCAACTCCTATAGTTACAGGAAATGCCGTTACGTGCCCAGGTAAGAATTGAGTACCCCCTAAAAAGAAAGTCGCCCTAGCTGCATCAAGTCCAGTAGGAACATCAATTTCTAGTTCAGCAACTTCGAAATGAGCAGCTCCTCCACAGTAATACTGCAAATCGCTAAAACCACTTCCAGCATCATAATTTAGCTTATCCTTACTTTTTATATTCTGAATCACCTTACTAACTAATGCAGCAGATTCCTTACCTTGTTTACTCGCAGGAGTAATAATTATTGACCTATCAGTTGTGAACCTATCATTTTCTACATACCACACATCTAAATTAGAGCATTCAGAAGGATAATCACCTACATTTGGACCCTCTTTTACCAAAAATATAGATGCATTAAACTCGTATCCAAGTTCGTCGCCCACATATATTTTTTCAGGTTCCTCAGGCATAACAACAGTTGAATTAGATTCAAGATCTTCAATCAGTTCTTTTAATTCTTCTATTTCGGCAATGTACTGTTCAGCTTCCTCTTGAGCAATACTCACAGATTCATCTTGGATATCTGCTTCGTCGCCCTTAATTCTACCTCCAAGCAAAATTATCATTATTAAAACAGTACTAAGTAGAATGGAAATCGTTAATGTGAATCCCATTGCAATCAGTGCCAAACTATTTAATGAAGGTTTTTTCATATTCAGAGGGGGCTAATAAATCTTATAATCCATATTAGAGGTAAAAAAGGGTAAGAGAAAGTTTCCGTTTTTAGTTTCTCTGCCAATATCTCTGCTCTGGCCGATTCGATGGGATCTAAATCAAGCAGGTCTTTGGCCAGAATATGATATTCCTCTACGATCTTGGCATATCTGAGCTGCATAAAGTATGAGAATCCAAATAGCATTATAGCGACCCAGAGCGCTGTAGCTACTACTATAATTGCACCAGTCAGGTAGGCTACTACAATTAGAATTAGTTCTAACCCGAATAGAATTCCTTGAAACCTAAAATTACGCTGTACGTCTAAATTCTCCAAATCCGTAAACTTAATCAACCAAATGGTATAGCAAGTTACATACAAATCTTTGCGATATACATGACGCTGATTGATTAATATCGCATCGCCGAAAACTGCCGCTGCCTGTTTTATGCGTGCATTCACTTTGATATTTATTGGTCTTACTACTCTGCTATAAATCTCTAGCAGATCAGCATTGCTCATCCTGCTTCCTAGAGGATAAGCGAATCGACGTTCTAGATTTCTGCGCTCCCATAAACTAGCAAATGCTAGTAATAGTTGCAGAGTTAGCAGAAATCCAGTAATTATTAATAACACCTGAAACATTATTCTGTTAGAATTGCTGAAGTTGAGTCATTTTACATATTAACCGACAACTTATGAAATCCATTCCTAGCTCAGTATGGTTTTTAGGCTCTTTACTTTTGGGAGCATTCTTTATTGGAATCCTAGTAGTCAATACAGACAACCAAATCCGAGAGAATGTAGACCTTCCAATTACACTTGTTGAATATTTTGATTACCAATGTTCACACTGTGTAGACTTTCAATCTGAGGTACTAGCTCTAGAAGAGAGATTTGGAGAAGATCTAGAAGTTATTCCTAAACACTTCCCTCTACCGGTAGGTCCAAACAGCATTGTACTTGCACATGGAGCAGAGGCTGCTAGAGAACAAGGTAAGTTTATAGAGTATCATGAGGAAGTTCTATCTAGAATGGAATTAGTATTTGCAGGAACCCTAAACGGTGATGAAGTAACACCAGAAAAAGTAGCTGAATTTCTAGAACTAGATATGGAGAAATTCGCGACTGATATTCAGAGTGAATCAATCATAGCCAGAGTAGACGCAGACAAGAAAGAAGGAGCAGACCTAGGTGTATCAGGTACTCCAACCGTCTTCCTTGAAGGTCAAAGAACAAACTCTGTAGATCTTGCATCTACAATCGAAAAACTTATTAATCTTGCAAAAGAAAACGAAGGTAACTAATGGCCGAGCTCAGACGATTCTTTACTGATAGACAAAACCTACGGATAGGTAGCAGTGTGCTACTTTCTGAAGACGAAGGTCGACATATCCGTCAAGCATTGAGATTAAATACTGGAGACAATATAAAATTATTCAACGGGCAACAAGAGTTTGTTGCCCGTTTGACGACTGTAAGCTCGGAAGCGGTTATGGCCGAAATATTCGAGGAATCGGTTCCAGATAAGTTACCAGAAAAACAGATCAGTATTTTTCAGGGACTTATCAGACTTCCTCAGATGGAGCTGGTAATCCAAAAAGCGACCGAACTGGGAGTAGATAACATTATCCCCGTAGAGACCGAGTTTTCGCAGACTCAAATCAATAATCCAGAAAAAAGATACGTAAGATGGGATAAGATTATAAAGGAAGCGTGTAAACAGTCTGAGCGTGTCACTATTCCTAGTTTATACGATCCTGTGTCACTTATAGAGGCATTTGCTCTTTTACCTGAACTGATGGTCGATATGCCTATTCTATTTACCACACCACGCGAAATGATCCAGAAGATCGCGAAGCTCTCGACACTGAGTGAAATGGCTCCAGATGTAGCAAATGCTAAACATGTGGGAATATTTATAGGACCAGAAGGAGGCTTTTCTCCACTTGAACATAAATCTGCTTCACAAAACGACGTGCCATTCGCTTACTTTCACGATAATATTCTTAGGGCTGAGACTGCAGGAATATCAGCTGTTGCTTTAATAGACTACATCCAGAAAGCTTAAGGGATAGTTACAGCTACTCTTGTTTGGGCAGAATCTTGAGTACCAAATAAATCAACTACTATTTCGTAATTTCCTGGTGCTATTAGTTTCGTAAATCCACTTGGCTCTTCTAAAGAAAGAGTTAATTCAACTTCTGAGAATTCTTCTGGGCCAGTAACCTTCCAAAATGCGTCGTATTCATCGGTAGGGATTCCCCATTCTTTGTCATTTACAACCGGAGTCACCTTAAAGCTGACTAAATATTCTGCTCCTCGAGCTTCGAGAGTTTCTACGTATACAATAGCTTTTACCGCTCTAGTCGCACCTGTGTCGACTATGTCTGTATTTGATTGATTAGTGAATACACTAAAACCAAATCCTCCTGCCAAGATTGCAATTGCCATTAGTGAGTAAAGCGGTTTACCCAAAAATCCGTACTTAGGCCTTACTGCTTCTTGCAACTGAGTAATCTTACGACGCTGTAGTATTACCATTCCAATCAGAATACTGAGCACCAAACCCACAGGTAGTACTATGGCTAAAATCATCGTAGGTTGGACAACTGTAGAAACTATATCTTCCATGTTTTATTACTGTTGATCTAAAATATCTTTGGGCTGCTGATCTACCAAGCCATCACCACCTTTATCTTTTGTAAGTAGTTCGTTTGGATTTGTAGTAATTAGATTATATTCATTTTCTGAGGCTACAACTTGTATTCCCACATGGTTCGCTCCCGCAAAAAACAGTCCCTCACCTACCCCCGCCGATAATAAGAATTGCTTCTCACCTTCAGTTAAGTAGAATACATTTTGTAATCTATCTATCGCAGTAGGAGATTGCTTAAGTAGAATCTGCATTGAAGCGTTGGTTACCACAGCTTTACCGTAATCAGAGTTAAGAAAGTCCTCAACATCCTGAGTAATCACAGATAAACCAAGTGCATATTTTCTAGCTCTCTTTGCAATCGAGAATACAAACTTAGCTGCATCTGGATATTGCATCATCAACCAGGCCTCGTCGATTATTAATATTCTTTTTCTCCTATCCTTTTTTACCCTAGTCCAAATGAAGTCCAGCATAGTATACATTGCCATTGGGCGCAACTCATCAGTTAAGTCTCGGATACTGAATACAGTAAATGTATTACTCAAATCAACATTAGATCTTTGATCGAACACTCCTGCAGCACTACCCCGCACAAACTTCTCAAGCCTCATAGCCATTGAGTGAGCTTCTTCCTCTGCCATTGAATTTAGAATTTTGTATAAGTCTTCTAGAAGTGGTGGTGTGTTTTGATGAGTGTTTGAATCTGGGGTTATCCCCTTCTCCTTATACGTTAAGATCAAGGCTCTATCTAGTATTGCACCTTCTTCTGGAGTTAAATTTCCACCCAACATCATTCTGACTAAACCAGCTACAGTTAGAATCTTAAATCGCAACTCATCCTCGTCTGCAGCAAATAGCCCTGATAGCTCAAAAGGGTTTAGTTTTTGATTACCATCCTGACTAAAAGAAATATACGAACCACCAACAGCTGCGGCTAATCTATCGAACTCTTTTTCTGGGTCAATAACTATAATGTCTACTCCCAACATCAAAGACCTCACAGCTTCTAGCTTAACAGTAAAAGATTTACCTGCTCCAGATGTGGCGAATACTACAGCATTAGCATTAGGTAGAGAAAACCTATCAAAGATCACAAGTGACCTATTGTGTAGGTTCACACCGTATAGCACTCCTTTTTCCATTGTTAGGTCAGAAGATACGAATGGAAAAGTTGTAGCAATAGAAGTAGTATCCAGGTTTCGCAGCTGTTTGATCTTGTCTATTCCATACGGGATTGTTGTCTGAAAAGCTTCTTCTTGCTGTAAAGTAGCTACTTTGATTACTACTCCAAGCGAAGCCATGGTCGATTCCATATTTCTTGCAATTTTATCTAGCTCGTCTAGAGAATCGGCATGAATTGTAAGGTAAAGTCCGTATTGAAAGAACCTCTCATTACCCGCTGCCAACTGTTCTTGCAGCTCTAGCGCATCCCTCAACCTTACCTTAATAGTTGGATCGGGTTGTTTACCTGCATCAGCTTGCAAATTAAGAGTTGCCTGCATTTCGGCAATCTTGCGCTTTAGCCTATCTAGGATTTCACCAGTCTCTCTTGGATAATAGAATGTACTAATATCCAGAGGAAACTCAAAATTGATCAATGGGGCAAGCCAATTAGGACCTACAGCGCTTTGATAATCAACAGTAAAGTAGGACCTGAAGTATTTCTTACCTACTACTAAATGGTTAAAATCCACCTCTATCGCCGAAGGAGCGATGATATCTTTGATGTCGATAAGACCTTGAGCAAAGCTGGCAATGGCGCTAGCTTCTTGGCTAACTGCCTGCTGTTCACCTGGTTTAGGTGCAGCCTGTTGCGGTTGTCCTTTTGCATTTTTGTCTTTTTTCTTTCTTCCGAATGAAGGTAGTATTCCCATATTGTTTAATTAAGATTTTGGTACAGGCTGAGACTGCATAGAAACACTTCCAGGAACTTGGCCCTGTTTATTTGAATCATTGTCGAAAGGGTTATTTGCCCTACTCGAGAGTAGGTCGTCAACTTCATCTTCTCCTCCAGCCCCAACAAGGTATTGATCATCTCTAAGGTTCAAGATTTCTAATCCTGCCTTGTCTGGCTCATAGATTGAGTAATAAAGTCTTATCAGCTCATCGTTGTTTAACTGCCTGGCTGCCAGTCCCATATTTCCAAATTGTTTAATCAAGTGGTCCCTCTTGGGATTTAACTCCAACTTTGCTTTTTGCACAACTTTATCTACGTTAAACACAGTGGATGGTTTTCCGAACAACTGCCTTGCACCTCCTGTACTTACTGCTGCACTCAAAACTGTTGGGATCACAGCATAGAATCTTTTATCAAGAATTACACTATTATCTGTTAGATTGGTGATGAACTCTTCGTAGATCTCTATCTGAGATCTGACAGCATTAGACCCCGCTCGCGTCTTATAAGTAGTCAAAACCTCTTTGTACTTAGTAACATCTTTTTGCTGTGTGCGAATTACTATTTGAATTGGAAAGTGAAGAGAATTCAAAAGCCCTGCGAAAGTGATAATTCTAACGTCTTGCTCTCTTTCTGCTAGCAGTTCAAAGTTTAGAGATGTAGTCTCTATTACCACCGATACCTTTCCATTACGTAGAACCACAAAGTCTTCTACGATATCTTCGATGTCTAAGTGTTGTTGTGTCGAAATTTGTTTTGCGTCAAATATGCCCATAACGAATCATTCTAGTACATTTAGCTGTGTTCCTTAAACTTATATGCAGGTAATCTGCCATCCACTATTTTTACTTTAAACGGATAGAACTTATGATCAGCAACATCTACCTTAACAAAAAATTCATCAAGCTCTTCTGGGATTGGTATTGCAACTCTACCATCTTCTGCACTTATTCCTTCTGGGCCTAATTCAGTTCCGTTTATATCTAGTATTTTTACTACCGCAGAAGGCATTGGTTGCTCTTTTTTATCCACCACTACACCATACAGTGTTTTCGTAGTGGATGGACCAACAACTCCTCCTGCAGATGGAAGATGCTTAGGCTTAGATTCGTCCACTACGCCAACTAACTTATATATCTCACTTACTCGAGCCAATATTTCTTGGCGCTGATCTTCTGTACCATCTTGCTTATTCAATGTATTAAGCTGTTTTCTCAGTTCAGAAATCTCTACTTGATACTGGCTGAGCTGTTCCGCACTTAGGTGAGCCCTATTCTGATTTAACAATTTTTGCTCTTCTTCCAACCCTTCAGTTATCTTTTCTCTTGGAGTCGCATTATTTAGTGTCTGGATGTTTGTAACCTTCCCTCCACCGACCTGGACTTGGTTTGGGGTCCTAGGCTGAACAGTTCCAGCTAAATTTTGATTAGGAGCATTTGGGGTTATCGGAGCTTGGGCATCTGCACGTTGGTTCTGACTTGATTGTTGTTTATCTGCTATCTGGTTGGCAAACTGCTGCTCATAAACCCTACTAAAATTTGGATCTTCACTACCATCGCCATCAATACCAGCTTCGGCAGCATATGCAGATCTCGCTTCTAGTATTTGATCAATACTTAGATCATCTATGCTCGCTTGCTCTTGCTTTGTTACTTTAGGCTTCTGAATGCCAGCCGCCTGCTTTACTTGTTTTGTAGCTAAGGAATCTAGCACATCTGGTACTTCCGTGCCTTTACGCCATACGTAGCGAGGAGAAACAAACACGGACTTAACTAAGGCGGTAATCCGCACCTCGAAAGCCGGAATCAGTGCTGCAGCAACGCCAGTCAATACCGAGACGATAATCATCGGTATCGCAATTAATCCGGGGATTGGAAGCAAATAAAGTACTAGCCCGATCAATGCACCTATCAAGACCTTACCGAATTGACGCACCGACAGTGAGCCAAATAGCTTAAACTCAACATCTAAAACATTTTTAGGTACGGGATGGGCTTCCATGAATTTATTATACAGACAAGCTATCAATAACAAAACAAACAAACCGGCCCCGCAACGCGGGGCCGGTCTAAATGTTAAATCCTAACTAGGCAACTTTCTTGATTACGTATTCTGCTTTGCCTGATGGTAGTTCTACCATTACTTTGTCACCTTTTTTACTACCATTGAGTGCATGTCCTAACGGTGAATCAATAGAAATTTTTCCTTCTCTAGGGTCAGCTTCTTGAGACTTTCCACGGCCAACTAGTGTTACTGTTCTACCTCTCTTAGTCTTAATTTGTTCGATCTCTACTTTACTGCCCACTCCGATAGTATTGCTATCAGTTTTTTGAATGATTTGAGCACTTGTAATTAGTTGCTCGAGTTCTTCGATTCTTCCCTCATTCATATTCTTACGCTCCATGGCTTCTGAATATGCCTGATTCTCTGACAAGTCTCCGAGGTTTCTTGCTTCGTTAATCTCTTTAGCGATCTGATCTCTTAGAGCACCATTGCGGTTCTCTAGTTCTGCAACCATTTCGTCATAACCCTCTTGGGTTACCATTAGTACATCAATTTCTTGTGTTGTTGATTTCTTTTTACGAGCCATCTTTTATTTCGTAATATCTAATTCGATAATTTGATCCTTTAATAATTCTTCAGTTATAGCCACTCTACCCCCCAAAGAGGTCACTGATGGGCGAATCTCACTGAATGATAAGTTGGAAGCTAAGGATATCTCTATATTTGATTGGATCTGAGAACCAGCCAACTTAGATACTCCAATGCTGAGATTATACTCTGAATTTTCTGAACTTTCAAATTGGACTGTATCCCATTCATACGAGATCTCAGTTTCATTTACAATATCAACAATACTACACTTTAGATTGTTATCCTGTCGAGTTCTAACTCTAGTAGAAGGTACCCCTGTAACTGTCACCTCTTTTGCAACTAAAGGTAGACATAAAACTGCCTCTGATATATTTCCTACTGCAGGGAACTTAGCAAGTAATCTCACATTCATACTAGAATCTTCGTTTATCTGGATTTCGATATTCTCAAAAAAAGACGGGTATTTATTCGGCGACACTAGCTGATCATCTGCTACAAGGCTGAATCTAATTGGCATATCTGTTGTGATGGCTACATCTCCGTATAGTTGTTCAGACTCAATAATATCATTCAGATCCAGATCATTTCTGCCAACTACTATACTCTTTTTACCTGCCGATAAAGATAGCTGCTCGATTATACTTAAGAAACTTGTGCTGTATTTGGCCAAGCCTGAGTCAGTCAACTGAGCAAGCATCTGAGCAGATACGTCATTTCTGCGATTAATTGTCTCATTCTGTGATTGTAGAGATTGTAATATCGACAGAACGTTATTCGAAGTAACTGTCTGCCCTTCTACATCTACATCCCCTACCGCCGAAAGCAACCCTTCTACCGCTTCTAAGTCGAGCATTACCACCGAGTCGATATTGAGCCCAAAAGAATCCGACCAGACATCTCGCACTACATCTGTAAAAATACCAGTCTGTCCTATTCTGGCTAGATCTCGTAGCCCTACATTAGTAATTTGATTATAAGAGTTAAGGTTAATTGCATCTAGTGCATACTCAGGTAGGTCTGATAGATCTGGAGTAAAATCATCTATTGCCTGTACTCTAATGTCTGAGATCGAACCATTCTGCAAAGTCACCAACATATAGGCACTCAGGTTTCCTCCGATTGGCATAGGCCTCGCATTATCTAGTAGCAAGACTAGATAGGTGCGGTTAAACCTTGCTCCCAAAATATCAGCTGAATAAGTAGTTACACCTGCATAGTCTGCTAAGTTCGCAATATCTATGAGTTGGGTATTAAAATTATCTACTAGTTGTTGTAATGGTCCTGGCAAAAACGCCACCTGTTTTATGGCAATCTCACGTTTTGCTTGCTCAAGTAGTTCTGCGCCTAAGTCGGCATATACTTTTCGGGTATTCAAATCGTCCAAATATATCGAGTAATCGGTACCAGGAGTTGTGCTTAAGTAATTCTCAGAGCTAGGTCTAAATCTTACATTTGAACTATATGAATCCAGATAGTCCTGTAGAGGAACAGCTGCATAAGCTATATTACTTATACCTTCTGCGAAGTTATTATAAGTCTCGAGTAAGTCATGTATGCTTGAGACATAGTCTCCTGCAGCCACCACTCCAGCTAATCCATCAAATCTGTGCAACATGTCGTCCGTCTCTAACAGTAGGTTTGACATATTCTTAGTCTCAGACTCTATTGTTCTGATATCCTGTCTGGCCAATGCCTGTTGAATACTATCAATAGAGTTAGATATAAAGAAAGAGTTCCGGATAATTACTACTCCCGGAGCTAGATAAGCAAAGTACAAAATTCCAAACACAATTACTGCTGTAGAAATTGTCAAAAACTGCAACGGAGTCACGTTCCGCAAGAATCCTAAATTTGTGCGTGTATCAAAGAAGTTACGATACACCCACGATTTTATTCGTTCACCGAGTGTTTTCTCTCTCTTCGAAACGCGTGATTTTACTTCTGTATTCGCAGCCTCAATCGATCTATTTCTAGCTTCTTCTTGTCTGCGTCTTTCGGCGATCAATCTAGACACAGGTCCTCCTTCAGAGTCCTCAATTTGTCCCTGAATGTCTTCTCCCTCTCCCTTTGCAATACTTAAAAACGACCTAAGTTTGCCAACCATACTATCAGCAGGTGCATCTTGTGACTCGGGCTGAATAGCAATCTGCTTTGCAGCATTCAAAGATTCTATCAGTGATTGCTCAAAATCAATCCTAGGTCTCCAACCAATTGCAGAAAGATTAGGGGCAGGCTTGTGTAACTTAAGTGGAGCAATCTGGTTATCTTCTTGCGAGAATTTTATCTCGCGCGCATTTGGTTCAAGCTCTTGAAGTTTGTATGCCAGTGACAAATCTGAAACAGGATTATCGTAAGCTACCGAAAATATCTGACCTTTCACATCTTTACTGAACTGCGCACGAACTATGCCATAGGCAGCATCCAATAAGTGAATATACCATTCTGACTCAAGACCATCATTCTTTAGTTCGAGCTCTTGAGCGGTAACCGCTCTGACCACAAGTTCTGTAAAACTGGTCTTCTCGCTAAAGTCCATTCCGTCTCCGATGATTTCTCCGAGTCTGGCGACTCTAGCGTCTAGGTTTACCTTATTTACATACTCCAAAGTCAAACTCTCGGAGTATCTCTGAACCTCCATGTTGGTATAAACCGTATGCCTACTAATTGCAGACTTACCATAGTTAACCTCGATATCCATGTTATCCATCAACTGCAGGTGAGATCTTATGGAAGTGGTAAGCAAGAATTTAGCTTCGAACTGTGCAGTTACAGATAAAACTGTATCTAGATAATTAGAATATTTTAGAAAGCTTTGAGTCGATACCCCACCGTTTTCACCAGCTTCAAGTCCTTCGTGAGCAAAGTAGAAAACGTAGTCTAGTCTGCGTAGATCTTCTTCTAAGTGTGGGATAGCTGCATAATCGATAAAGCTCACTAGTGAACTGTCCCCCAATTTTTCGGCAATTTTGCGAATATTTAATTCGCTATAAGTATCTACTAGTACCACATAGCCACCCTGCTCAAGCAGAGATTCAGCCACTTCAAGTCCAAGCTGCGTGACACCATTCACCAAAAGTGATGTCGGGTATTTGATTGTGCTTCTTAACTTGAATTGCTGGGCCATATTCTGTTATCTATCTTACTTCAATTGGCTGCAAGAATAATCTTACATCTACATTTATTGTAAAGCCTTTTATTTTATCCCTCTCTGACTGTTCAGCAGGCAATATCCTGAACTCCTGACTCTCATGAGTTTCTGCCTGTAATGTAATGGTATGCTGTTCGTCTACACTTATTGGATAGAGAATCAGAGGAGAGATTCCTACGTCTACTCCATCTATCAATACTTTTGCGCCTTCTGGCTGAGACCTTACATTTACAAAAGTTGTCTCTGAATTATCGTTGTTTTCTACCACTGAAATTATATGACCTTCCGAAAACTCCTCTATCGGTCCAATTTCATATGAAATCACCACATCTACACCTGATAGAAAATTAATAAGTTTAGTATAGTCGTCGTAAGCTCCTTCAACCTCTGAAACTCTTTCAAG
>CAYGMI010000023.1:0-19157 GCA_964351125.1 uncultured Candidatus Saccharibacteria bacterium
TGTACTAATGGTCGCCCTTTGGGAGGCGTTTGGTGCAGCTTGGACAGCATTTGCGATCTGGAGGTATGGAAATGCTTCAGGTGATTCCTCTCCAACTGGGGATTGATAGATGTTATATCTTAAAGTCCTCATCACACACAATACTAATTGATGGTGGAGCCCCTCCATTATCTGGGGATCAATTTCTGAGACTTCTGGCTAAAACCGGAATACAATCTCAGGAAATTGATCTGATTTTACTAACGCACGGGCATCTAGATCATATAGGTGTCGTAGCAGATATTCAAAAGCTAACTGACGCTCCCATAGCTCTTCACGAGCAGGACAAGGCATTCTTAGAATCAGGCTCCGCGCTGTATTATCAGCCGCCAGGAGCTGATGCCTGGGGAACAGTAATGTCTGTGGCAGGTAAAGCAACGCTGAGATACATGGTGAAGTTGAAAACTGCCAAAGTTGGGATCGCTCTAGGTACAGAAGGAATGGACTTGTCTGGATATGGAATTCCAGGCAGGGTTGTATACACTCCTGGTCACAGCTGGGGCTCAGTCACGGTAGTGTTGGAAGATGGTCGCGCATTCGTTGGCGACCTCGCCAATAACACTTGGTGGCTAGGAAAGTTTTTCGGTCCCGGACTCCCTGCGCTAGCAGAGGATATGGATGTAGTTAGAGATAGTTGGAAGGAACTCAAAAAGCTTGGTGTACACACTGTGTATCCAGCTCATGGGAACTCCTTCCCCGCAGAAATTATGTGGAAGGCTATTTCTAAGAAGTAGGTTTGATTCGATTGATAAATGTTATACACCCGTTGAAATTTATTTCAGCGGGTTTTCTTTTTCTCTAGTTGAATAATAGTTTAGTCGATGTAGAGCAAAAGCGATTTTAGATAATCCTGCTCAGGATTGAACATGTTTATCGCATGGTCTGGCGACAATATATGTTTGCCAATGATCCTTACTTTACGATTTGTTTTAGCTGCGGCTTGCGAGACGACTTGAGTAAACATTGCCTCGTCAACGTGATAAGAACAAGAGCAGGTAAGTAGCAGCGAACCGGGCCTGGCTCTCTCGATAGTCATTTGGTTCAAACTACGGTAGCCTTTACAAGCATTATTCACATCTTGTTTTTTCTTGGCAAATGCTGGAGGGTCGAGGATTATGATATCGTAATCTAGTTCTTCTTGCTTACCGATATAATCAAAAACATCTTCGGCAATAAATTTATGATTAGTTGGATCAATGTTGTTTAAAGTAAAGTTACGTTGACTAGCTTCGATTGCAGGAGCAGAGATGTCTACAGAAGTAGTGGTTGCTCCTTCTGCTGCAGCATAAACCGAGAATCCTCCTGAATATGAGAAGCAGTTAAGAAGCTTAATTCCTTCTCCAGCCATTCCTCCTATTATATTACGCATCTCGCGCTGGTCTAGGTAGAAACCCGTTTTATGACCTTCGACTACATCGACTTCAAATATATGGCCATTTTCTTTTACTGTTAGTACTTTCGGTAGTTTACCCGCTATCACTCCGCTAAATTCCTCGAGGCCTTCGTGCCGTCTAGATCCTATATCTGAACGCTCATAGATGGCTACTGTATCGGGTAAAACTTCTAGCAGAGTATCAACTATCAGTTGCTTAAGTTTCTCCATTCCCAGCGTACTAATTTGTAGCACCAAGACCTCTGCATACTTGTCGACGACTAATCCAGGAAGATTATCAGCTTCTCCGCTTATAAGTCTAAAGCAGTTAGTGTCTTCAGTTTCGACTAGTTGCCTGCGCATTTCGTAAGCTCCCCGGATATTCTGGGCAACAGCTTCAAGTGGATCTCCTTTTTCGAAACTCAACATTCTGCCAACTATTTGAGAGTTACGATTAAAATATCCGTAGCCAAGCAGTTGAGTGTGGAAGTCAAATACTGGCAAAATATCACCATCAGTAAATTTAGGGTACTTTTTGACGGCTCCGCTGAATATCCAGTGATGTCTATTGCGAATGGGCCTGTCTTTTTTCCTGTCTAGGATTACTCCTTGTTGCATCAAAGAGTATAGCAGCTTACCTATTGACCAATTGCCCGAAACGCTTCAATATTTCTTATGGATGTATTATTTCGAAAATTTTCACATAAAACCTCTGCTGAAGTTGGAAGTCCAAAAGCCTTTATTACAGCACTTCTAGTTCTGCTGGTTTGGGCAATAAGCGGTCCATTATTTGGCTTCTCTGATACTTGGCAGCTGATAATCAATACAGGAACTACCATTGTTACTTTCTTGATGGTTTTCCTGATTCAAAACACACAGAATCGTGACTCAAAGAGTGTGAATTTGAAGTTAGACGAGATAATTAAATCTCTAAATAAGGCTGATAACAATATGATAAACCTTGATGATCTCACAGATGCTCAGCTGGTAGTACTAGAACAGCAGTTTATTGAATTGGCTCAGAACAAAGAGCCTGAAAGCAATTAAATCATTCCCTAAAAGAAATCTTCTTATTCAAATTAAACTGTGCTGCAACAACTATAGCTTGGGTTACCAGCTTAACAATATTTGCGTTCATGCCAAGCAGATCTGCACCCAAATAGATAATTAATGTGGTGATTAACATCCCTATTACTCCAATCGCAGAGAAGGAGACAAATCTTTTAATAATTCGGTCCGTTTTCTTAAAGTTGAGTAGAGCATTCCAAACGAAGTTGTTAGTGATAGCCATGCTTCCCGAGATTAGATTCGCTATGACAGCACTTACACCCGCGATATTATACAAGAACAAGAAGATTCCAACGTCCACTGCTATCCCCGTTAGTCCAATCAATACATAGTTGATGAATTTCTCATACTTGCGATACTGTTCGAAGACTTTATTCTGCATCTGGTTTAGAACATACAAGTAAAACAGAAACTCCAATTGGGAACCTTACGCCAAGATTTATTAGGTAGCCCTCGGACCTAAAAATCAAATACAGAAAGTAATTGATGATTTTGGATGGCAGCCCCGTATCTGCTTTCTCTTTAGATTGTGGCAACAGCTTTTTTATGAGCCTGACAGCTGCGATCAGTGGAAATAAAAATGAATTGAAGTAGGAAATTACTTGGACCTCGAATCCTGTTGAACTTACGACCTCAGTCAGAAGCGATTTAGTGTATCTGCGATAGTGTAAGTGTGTCTCGTCGTGATTGCTCCACAACCACATTAGTGCGGGAACTGTTAAGACTAAGCTTCCTCCTGGTTTTAGTGAGTTTTTAACTAAATCTAGTGCTGCTTCGTGGTCTTCTATGTGTTCCAGAACGTCTGTCATTACTACCATGTCATAAAAGCTGTCTTTTGGCTTTGTGCCATCTACAGTTGGGATTCCTTGCACTAGTTCGCGGTAGCTGCCTCGTGCTTCGGCAATGTCGAGAGCGAACTGATCTGGCTCTATGCCATCGACTTTTCCATACTGTGAAAGCATCCTTCCGTTATTACCTGACCCACAACCTAGATCTAGAATCTGCATTTCACCTGCTGCTCCAGTTTTTCTGCGTGGAAGTACAAATTTAGTAATGAGCCCATCAACTATTTTGGTACGAGCCTTAAACCACCAGTGGTTCAACTCGACTTTTGCCATATCTTCGTACACTTCTTTTCTCATGATTTATCTTTGTTTTCGTGAATATTTCTAATAAAGTATAGCGATCTTTGCTTGGTCTCGTTGAATACTTTTCCTACATATTCGCCTACTACTCCGATGGCGATCAGCTGAATTCCGCCCATAAATAAGACGGCTATCATTATCGAGGTAAATCCTTCGGCATTATTGCCAAATACTACTTTAATATAGATAAGGTAGAAAGCATAAACTGCTGCAAGTACAGAAATTAGTATACCCATCATGCTGGATATTCTAAGCGGCGCAGTACTAAACGAGGTGATTCCTTCTATGGCCAGATTCAATAGTTTAAAGAAGTTGAATTTTGTTTTCCCTGCAGATCTTGGTTTACGAGTATAAGGTAGGCCAACTTGTTTGAACCCTACCCATGCAAAAAGACCTTTCATATATCTGTGGTACTCGCGTTGACTGCGCAGTGCTTCGATTACTTTTCTATCCATTAGGCGGAAGTCCCCAGTATTCCTAGGTATTCCAACATTCGAGGTGAAGGAGATAAGTCTGTAAAAGAGTGAAGCACTAACTTTCTTTAAGAACCCGTCACCATGTCTTGATGTTCTGACAGCATATACTACTTCGAATCCTTGCTCCCATAGTTCTAACATTTCTGGAATCACCTCAGGTGGATCTTGCATATCTACATCCATAGGAATTACTGCGTCCCCCGTACAATTATCGATTGCGGCAGTCAGAGCAATTTCCTTGCCAAAGTTGCGGGATAAATCTACAACCTTAACTCTGGCATCTTTTCTGACAAGCTTTAACATTTTTTTGAGAGTTGAATCTTTGCTACCATCATTCACGAATATAATTTCGTAGTCGTAACTAAGTGCAGAGAATAGATTCGTAATTTCTGCGTAGAAAATGGGGATTGTCTCTTCTTCGTTATAGCAGGGTACCAACAGCGATATTGTTTTGTATTTCATGTTCGGAATGCTTTAGTAAGGAATGGTAGCATGTTGTTTTGCTAAGTTATAGAAAAGAATGGATAATCTACAATATGGATGAATCAACTGAGCTAGGACAAATTTTTGACGAAAACTTCGATCAGATATATCGATATTTCTATTATAAGACGATGTCGCAAGAAGAGGCTGAAGATCTTACCAGCGAAACTTTTTTGGCATTAGCCAAGCAGATAAATGAGAAAGCATCGATAGAAGATTCACGAAAGTATTTGTATGGAATTGCACGAAATATATTCCATCAGTTCCTCAGAAAAAAGTACGAGCTCAAAACCATCTCACTAAACGAAATCGTAGAAGTCGCAGAGGAAGTGAGAACTATAAAGACTTCCAGTATTGATCTAGACGATATAGCTGCAAAATTAATTGAACAGTTGCCCGATGCACAAAGAGTAGTGCTAAGGCTTCGGTTGGTAGAAAGAAACAATCTATCAGAGATTTGCGGAATACTGGAAAAAGACATGAACTACGTTAAAACCACCCAGCGCAGGGGCATTGCTAGTCTGAAAAGACTGCTGGCCTGTACACCACTCTCAACTTAAAAGTTATGAAGGATATGAACATGGATGATGCAGATAAAGTAATACAAACACTAAATTCCAAATCGGCCGAGCCCAGGGCTGAATTCAAGCACGGGTTAAGGAATCAAGTGATACAAACTGCGAACCACAACAATCCTGCATCTTTAACTTTTACCCAATTGATTATGAATACTTTCCAAAAGAAAGGGTTGCTATTCGGGGGTGGAGTGATTTCACTCGCACTCGTCGGAGTATTTGCTTTAGTTATCGGATTTAATGGTGGTGGAATTAGACCCGCTGATAAATCTGCTGCAGAAATATTTGCTGCAATTCAACAAGCTCAATCAAGTAACACTGCAGAAGAAGCTAAAATAGCTGCTAACCCTGCTAGTGAAACTGGGGCTAATGTTTCTTCAGATCTAGCTATCCTTCCTTATTTCGAACCTAACCTTTACTATTCGAATGTTAACACCAGCAAAAAAGGTCCTGCAGCAGGCAGTTGTTCTGGAATGCTATACCAATATGACTCAGTAGTCACATCTACAAGCACCAATTATTCAGATGCAGACGGAAATTACTACGGTAAGTATGTAACTAAAAGCCAGTCGGGACAAACTATCTCGTACGGGCTAACTTTGCCTACGGAACGGTATGACTACCAAGGCGGTAGCTACGCGGTAAAACTTCCAAATACATTCTATGGTTTGGCAGCAAAGAGTGAGGCGTCGGCAATAGAGGATGTTCCGGAAGGTTTGACCGAGCCAGCTAATCTAGTTGCTCCTGTAGACCAAATAGACCGTGTACAACCTATCTTGCCTGAACAAGAAGAAGAGTTCTCAATCGAGGATTACTTCGGCGAAGATGCCCAGATTCTTGGTCAAGAAACTATAGATGGAGTTACATACTATATAGCCAGCTGGAGCTATCAAGGGTATTGTGACGATTCAAACTCAGAGACTAAGATCTACAATAAGGTTTGGGTAGATATCGATACTCTAGAATTTGCTAAAGAAGAGCAATACATTAACTCTATTGATCCTGCAAATCTGATAGTGACAAATACAAACAAAAGAACAGAGAAGATAGTCGAGCTTGCTCAAGTGAGTAATGAGTTTGTATTTGATTTGGCCGTTGAGGTTCGAGAGGTGAATCCAGATGCTAATCAGCCAGGTACAGATGGGTATAATAATGCTGTCATTGACTTGCTGACTAAGCAAAAACTAAGCATGATTTTGATAGAAGGATTTGATCTACAGGGAGCATATTCAGACAGACTAGATCTTCCAGATCCATATGCTTATCAATACGACAGACAGTTTTATGCTGCGGGCCAAATAGGAGATAAACAATACGAAGACGCTACCAGATGGCTAGATACCGACCAGTCAAACAATCCATATTTGTCTAGCTCATTCGGAAACGACTCTGGTCAATATATTTCAGTTGATGTGTATGCTGCAGGAGCCAATAGTGACTACGGACTCGACTTCAAAAGTGCAGTATCTAAGACTCTAAGTGTGGATGGTGCAGCAGTGACCGTAGAGTGGTTGGATAATCCATATGGAGCAGTAGAGGAGACTGTAGATCCGAGAATTGTTCCTACTCCAGATTATGAGGTACCAGCTACTTTTGTAGCCAGAATGAAGTTGTCGGGCTTTGAATACATTATCTGGATTAATGGTTTTGAGACAGAGGCAAAAGCACTTTCAATAAAGCTTACAAGCTTGGACGCTACTAGTAGCCAGCAGAAAGACCAGATACTACAGAAACTAAATAGCATAGATGATCAAGGTCCAATCATTGCTTTTTAATTAGTACTTCAATATAAACAAAAAGGGAGCCCTCCGGGCTCCCTTTTCGCATTCAGTTACTATTACTTCTTACCTGAAGTGTTTAGTTGAACTGGGGTAGAGCCTGAGCTACCCACATTAGTACTTGTTCCAAGAATTCTGCCAAAGTCCTCTGAGCTAGTAAGGAAGGCAAAAGAGAACACAGATTCTGCAGAATCAAATATTCTAGCTGCCTCTGCAGATACTTCAGGTTTAGCCACTAAAGTAGCAGTCTGTTGTGAAGGCTTAGGTTGCACTACTGGTTTTGGCGGTGTTTCTACTACTACTGGTTTTGGGTCTGGTTTCGGTGCAGGAGGCTTAGTAACTGGTTTTGGATCGGGATCCACAACGGGGTCGGTAGTCACTTTGGGAGTTGTAGTCTTTGGTTTCGATGTCGTCTTAGGTTTAGTTGTGGTGGTAGTTTTAGGCTTAGTTGCCGTAGTTGTCTTTGGCTTGGTCTCAGTTTTTGTTGGTTTTGTTTCTGCGACTACAGGCTTAGAATCTTCGCCGCTATTCGAAGTATTCTGCTTCGCAGCAGCTTGAACAACTTCGGCACCTTCTACTTCGATGTAGCTTATAAATTCGGGGCTATCAGAGGTGTAATCAACAATTACCTGCATCTCAATAAAAGTGGTCACTCCACCTTTTATTTCCTGTGGCGAACTAAATATTGATTTACTTGTAGATGCGTCAAATTTTGGATTCAAACTGAATATGGGGCTACTGAATCTAGTCACTTTAAAGTTTGGGATGAATGTCTTGCCCCTATTGAACTCAATTATTCCACTATCAAGCTTTACCGCACTGCTACCTGGATTAACAAATTCGAACAAATAGTTTACGGTTACAGTATTATCTTTGTTGTCGGCAAAACTTACGATACTGTTAGAAACTGTTACTGTAGCTTGTTCTTTTACTCCTAGTACACTAGGTGTATTAAAATCCTGTCTTTCCAGTAGTGATTCTGTCTTCAATGATTGATGCTGAACTGCAATTATTACAGGAATAGCAACTAATATTAGGATTGGTAAGGCAAATAGATACTTGTTCAATTTCGGTTGCATAACAGATTTGTCATTATGCATGCATGTATATCGCAAAGCAATATATAACTCTATATTTATAATATAGTTTATTATATACTGCCTATTACGTAGCTATGATTTTATCCACTTTTAGGCTATAATTGTCTTGAGTTAAAGGATATTTTCTCCCCCAAGACTATCATTCTCACTCACTCTTACTTGTAAGGGCAATTTTATATAGGGGAAAGTTAAAATAAAATAAATGGACGAGAATAAATTAACAGGAACTGTTAAATTCTATAAAGCAGACAGCGGATACGGATTCGTAAAGGCTGAAGATGGAAATGAGTACTTCTTCCACTTCTCAAGTCTTGTAGATCAGTCTTATCAGCCATCTCAGGATGACGCAGTTCAGTTCGAGCTTGTTGAGGGTAGAAAAGGTATGGAAGCAGCTAACGTTGCTGTCCTAGAAGAAGAGCAAGAATAATCATTTGATTGTCATTTAAAACAACCCCCGGTAGCGGGGGTTGTTGGCTTCTATAATTGTTTCTTGATTATTTCTTCTTTACAACAACTTTCTTAACTTCTTTCTCAAATTGGGCGTTAACTTTGGTTGCGACTCTCACTAGTACAAATACGGCAATAGCGATTAAGAGGAAGTCGATTATGTCAGAAATAAATTGACCATATTTTAATAGTGGCGCTCCTGCGGCTTCGGCTGCTTCTAAGTTTGCGTAGGTCTCACCTGTCAGAGGGATATATAGCTGATTAAAAGAACTTCCCTGTAAAATAAGACCAATTGGAGGGAGAATGATATTACTCACTAAGGATTTTACTACAGTAGTAAAGCTAGCTCCAACGGTAAGACCTACAGCTAACTCGATTACATTCCCTCTAACAACAAATTCACGGAATTCTTGCGCTATAGTCTTAGGCTTCTCTGGCTCAGAAGCTTCTGTTTTTTCTTTTGTTTTGGATTGATGTTTACTCATGCTCAAGTTCTATTGTACGGTTGGCGACGTTAAAGCCTACCTGATACTGGCCCTTAACGAATCCAGCTAAAAATAATCTGATAACTTCTTGGACGGAGCCGAAACCAGCTTCGTGTGCTTTTAATTCTGCTTCTTCTTTAAGTCCTTCTGGAAGTGGGACCTGGACTCTTACCATTTTACGCTTAGTTTTGTTTTTTGTCTTATCCATTAGCCAATAATACACCAAGAATTACATATGTTCAAATTGTGTATAATTTGACACAGGATTACACCAAATGTATACTAAGACCAGTTCTTAATTTTTAAGTCGTATACTATGCAGAAGAATAATTTCTCCTTATCCCGGCTACTAGTCGGTGCAATTAACTTAACCTTCTCGTTTGCAGCGATAGGTCTGTTTGTCAGATTGTTTTTGCGATTATTTGGTGCTAATCCTGAAGCAGGATTCACTAGATTCATTTATGAATCTACCAGCCCATTGCTCCAGCCATTTAGAGGGGTGTTTACTCCTTATGTGGTCGAGCCAGGAAATGTCCTTGAGATATCAACAATACTGGCACTGGTGATTTACTTAGTAGTAGCATATTTACTTTCGGAGCTTATAATTTATATCTCAGAACGCAAGAGATAAGTAGAAAGTAGAATAAAATCTTTATATTTTACAAATAAGAAAATGGAAGAACTAAAACAGAAATTAGAAGAGATCAGAGATGAAGCTCAGAAGACGATAGATCAGTTAGATAAAAACGCTGAGCAAACTGGCGATGATGCTAAGAATATGATGCAGAAACTTGGTGAAAAACTAGAGCACGCAGCCATAGATTTACGAAAGCATATCGATCCTAATTATAACGAGCTGGATGCAGCTAAGGATAAAATAGTTAACTAAATCAACTTTTAAGATAAGCATATGAAGATAATTGGATTCTTAATAATTGGAGCACTTGCTGGTTGGGCAGCGGGAGAATTAGTAGTTGGCTCAGGTTTCGGACTAGTAGGTAACATAGTTGTTGGAGTAGTTGGGGCTGTTGTAGGCGGAATGGTCTTACAACTCGCAGGAGTAAAGACTAAAGATGAGAAAATGGGTACATGTGCAAGCTTTATTACAGCAGTTATTGGAGCCGTTATAGTACTTGTTCTGGTAAATATTCTCTAAATTACAGATATCCAAAATGGCTAAAACTATAAGAGCCCAGTCACAGAGTCAGCAAGTGAAAGAAATAGAAAGACAAGAGTGGTCTTTAAAGGTTTTTAGGCTCAGTGTGACTGGGCTTGTAGTGTCATTGTTATTTACGATGGTTGGTTTTGGGATTACGATTGTTCTACTAACTTTGCTACAAGGTCTGATTTCTTCAGTTTTTACAGGTGGTTTAGAGCAAAATATCCAACTAGTGTTTGGATTGTTGATATTTATATCAATTCTTCTATTTATAGCCTATGCACTTTGGATCTCGAACAGATGGATCAGTACGCATTACATCCTAAAATCAGGATCGTATAAAGTCATAGATGACTTTGTAGACCAAAAGCCAGGGGCAGTTATCAGAGAAATAAAAGGTATATTCCAATCGACAAGTATTTACCCAGTTAAAGATTTCGAAAGAGTTGAGATGCGCAAAGGAATACTCGCTTCTTTTTTTGGCTACGGTCATGTAACTCTAATTCCCAAACAAGATTCGCCAGTAAGCGCTGTTACAGCAAGGTATCTAAGTGATCCCGAAGGGTTTTTATTCGGAGCTCAACAGCTAATAGATAGTACCTTGGGTGCAAATAATCAGATAGCCAGTTAAACTCCTCTGGTTATAAATCTCGTTATATAGTAGTGTTTAGAGTATTTATTTTACTAAGCGATATTATATGTCAAAGGCACTAGTCATAGGTTGTACAGGAGGTGTAGGAGCCGCAATAGTCGATGTACTAAAGCAGAAAGAATACGAGATTATAGGGGTAAACAGATCAGGAAAAGACAGTTATAGCAGAAGCTACCAAGTCGAAGCAGCTGACATCTTTGATCACGAGACACTGCTACCTTTTACAGATGGTGTGGATATTATATTTGGCGCATTTAATGCTTCTAGATATACAGATCAGGCATGGGCAGATGAATTTCCAAGGCTAATGGAAGCATTCATTCAGTTGGGTATTTCTACAGGCAAAAGAATGGTATTCATCGATAATTTGTATATGTATGAGTACGATAATCCAATTGTTGAGTCGAGTTCTAAGGAGGCGTCGCCAACATTCAAAGGGTTGATCAGAAAGGAAATAGCAGATAAATTTATAGATGCATCAGAGTCTAAGAGTATTGATGGTGTGATAGTGAGGGGGTCTGATCTGTTTGGGCCATATGCGCTTAATAGTATTATTGGTGATAGATTCTTTAGTAAACTTTTTACAGAAAATACGGCAGAGGTACTTCCTCTTAAAGACTATAAACATAGCTTTACATATACATATGATTTTGCCAGAACAGCTATTGCTGCAGCAGAAGCAGAAAAAGGTACCTATGTTTACCATGTACCTTCTACTTCGTTGTCCTACTTGGAGCTGGTCAGATCAACATATCAAGTCGCTGGAGAACAACCTAAGGAAGCCTTTGTTCCGAGCATTGTATTTAAACTATTGGGCTTGTTTACTCCAGAGATTAAATCTATAAACCAAATGAGTTATGCTTGGAATTCCGAATACATTATTGGTGTCCAAAACGATCTAGGTATAACCCCCACGCTTCCAAGTGAATCAATAGCCACAACAGTCGAGTGGTTTAGAAACTATGTAAAAGTAAAAACTATCGTATAAATATCTGTGATAGACATATATGCCATGCGTTCTAAGACCCGCATGGCAATTTTATTGCAAAATACAACAGAAATCGGATTACCAAAGAGAGATCACATTTCTCAACTTACTACTAATTTTGAATCCCCTATACGCAGGTCAATCTGCGGTATTGCTTCTTTGACCATGGCACTTCGTGCCGCAGGCTTTGATGTAGACCTAAAGCAGGTTTTCGCACAAGTATTAGAGTTTAGTGATGCAAGTGCCCCTACCGTGTATTGGCGGACTGCTGGGCTAGAAGTGCCTGTGACCTACGATCGTACGGGTGGGAAAATGTCTTCCGACGAGTTAATCCATGCCGCAAAGCTAGAGATCGATAAATTAGGTGGAGCAGAAGCTCCTGAGCTAATAATAGACTCAAGGCCAATACCAGGCAATGGTGGTTTTAACATTATGAACGGGTTTGATTATAGGGTGATAGAACGAGTACTTGGGCAGTATTATGATGGATTAACTGTTGATCAATCACATGTATCTGGAGCAGAAGCTCATTTGGATAATACAAGTATATTCTTTCGAGCTCTTGGTCAAGTAGATTTAGATTCAAACCTAGACACTTCGAGTATGTTGGTATCTGTTTATTCTCCAGTTTTTGCTAGACCTTGGGATAAGGAGTCTAGCCGGTCGAGGCACGTAGTTTATATAGATAGAATAGAGTTTATCTGTAGTACCGCTTATGTCCATTATTCTGATCCTTCCATCTACACAGAGGTTGAAGGTAGTACAATATGTCCAATGTCTCATTTGGCAGAGTGTTTTGCAGGTAACTTAGCAGTTATTTCTAAAGATACCAATTTTGAAAGTTAGATTTTTAGACCTAAAACAAATCTACCCAGATTGGGAGTTTCGAAATATCGACCTGGATCAGAATTTCTCCCAGGTTAACCATGACACCCGTCAGCTAAATTTTGGAGAATTCTATCTACCGATAGTTGGGGAGATTCATGACGGCCATAAATTCATTGACCAGGCATTGCAGAAAGGGGCGATAGCTAGTTTTTGCGAAAGGTCTAAGTTAGATCTAATAACGATTTCTAATCCTTCGCTTATAGTTGTAGATGATACCGATGAAGCCATTGCTTTATTAGCTAGATATATTAGAAGGTGTTCAGGTTTAAAGATTGCTGGAATAACAGGAACTACAGGGAAAACTACAACTAGAGGAATGCTTACATCAATTTTTCAGCAACAATATTCTACATTAGTGACACCGGGAAGCATTAATACTCTATGGGGAAATATTCAAACACTAATAAGTAAAGAAGATGAGCAGGTCTGGGCTGCCGAAGTAGCAATGGATAGATCGGGTGAGATCACTTGGCAATGTAATGCAATAGAACCAGATATAGGAGTAATCCTGAATATAGGAACGACACATGCAGAGCTACTGGGCGGAGCCGAAAAAGTATACGAGGCTAAGACTGAGATGGCGCGATATCTCGAACAAGATCAAAAGACGATAGTGCTTAATATATCCGATTTGGGCTCGGCCAGGGCGGCAAAAGAGTATAAGGATAGATTACCGATAATCACTTTTGGCTATGAAGATTCAGCTGATTGGCAGATACTCGAATCTAGACTAGAGTCGTCGGGTACAAAGTTTACACTCAGAAATAAAGGAATAGATAGAGAAGTGAACTTGGGAGTATTTGGTGTAGAGTACGCAGAAAATGCTACAGCAGCAATAATCTTGGCATTAGAGCTAGGAGTTGAATGGCAGAATATAATAGAAGGAATCGGGAAATTTAAAGGTGCTAAGGGTAGATTCCAGAAGATCGATATCGGTAATTACGTGCATGTCATCCACGATGCATACAATGCCAACCCAAAGTCGATGCATTTGAGTATAAATACATTCGCTTCTTTGTACGGCACTTCGGATAATACTTATCTATTTCTTGGGGATATGCGGGAGTTAGGTGAGGTTTCTGAGGCTGAGCATCAGAAGCTGGGGGAGTTCGTGAAAGAATTGAAACTTAAAAACGTATTCTATACCGGACATAATTTTGAATTTTTTGGTACAGGACAACTACTTAGTTTAGATGATGTATCCAGTAAATTGGCAGAAGTTGTCGAAAAAGCTGGAAAGAGTAAAGCTCCAGTTTACCTTTTATTCAAAGCAAGTTTAGGCATTGGTATAGGCAAAGAACTTGAAGAATTTCTGCAAAACAACTAATCTCCACCAACTCTCCACGTCGACAGGTTTAATATTCTTGCAACGATCAAAAAGCAGCAGATGGCGCCATCAGTTTGCAAAGATCGTACATTATATATTAACCAAATTAAGATGAAATCAACTAAAATTGCTGCCCTTGTTCTGGCAGGAACTGCCGCAACTGGAATGGTATTTGCCAGCTCAGTTGCAGCTCAAGAATCAAGCACAAATGATTCTACTTTTATTCAGAGGCTTGCAGAAAAGCTAGGCATAGCCGAATCCGATGTAGAAACGGCCGTAACTGATATTAGATCAGAGAACCAAGTCGAACGCGAAGCAGAGATGCAAGCCAAGATTGATGCAGCGGTAGCTGATGGAACTATCACCTCTAGACAGGCTGAGATTCTAGAAGCTATGAAAACTGTAAGAGAAAATCTGGATATCGAGAAGCCTGATAGATCAGAGTTCGAGAATCTAACCCAAGAGGAGCGACAAGCCCTAATGGAAGAGCACAAAGCTGAACGCGATGCAGAAGTACTGGCTGCACTAAACGAGGCTGGACTAGATGTTACTCAAGATGAATTAGATGAGCTTCACACAGTAATGAAGGAAGCTGGTCTAGGTGGTCCAAGAGGCGGACAAGGGCCAAGAGGAGGTGGATTTGGAGGAAGACGCTAAAGAACTTTGCCTAAGGGCGAGCCGTAAGGCTCGCCCTTCTCTTGCTAGAGATTTTTTCCATATTTGCGATTATTTTTTCCTGAATTTTTGTGTACATTGCCATTTCTGTTTGTGAAATACCTGAAAAAATCGCTTCCATTTCTGCTTCCATCTCCTTTTTTATTTTTAGGAATAGTGCTTTTCCTGTCTTAGATAGCGATAAGTTGAGCTTTCTTCTGTCTTGAGAGTCATGTGTTCGAATTATTAATCCTGCTTTTTCGAACTTATCTAGCATGATAGTAGCTGCTGGGGTAGAAACGTTTAGAAAGGTAGCTAAAGTGGTAGCTAGAGGGTTTTTCTGAGTGTAGATAAACATCAAAGCCTGGTATCTATGCATGTCAACTTCGCTTTGGGTAGCTTCGAATTCACGGAAGTGATCACGAAATTTTATCCCAAGCTCTAATAGCTTTGCTGCATCTACTTTTTCTGAGGTTTTAGTCATGGGAGATTTTACCAGACTTTGCAGCGATATGCTTATCTAGTCTAGAAAAGCATGGCAACTAACATAGACAAGAACACTATTATATTCTCTGAGAAAGTAATTGTTGAGAGAGGTAATTTGATTATGCTTCCGGTGTTTATGGTTTCTAGTTTCTTATTGCCTAGACTCACTCTGACAGAACCTAGAAGTGATATCCCTTCAAGTAATAATATGAAAAGCTGTAATTGCGTATTCATTGGATTTGTAAGCAATATTGCACCTAGTCCAACTTCGATAAGAGGGTATAACTGTGCGTAGGGTTTAAATTTAGCAGCTAGAATATCGTACTTAGTGAATGAGTCTACAAACTCATTGAAAGCCATTACTTTTACAGTACCGAATACAAGCAAACATATTCCAATAAAAGTGCCTAATAGAGTAGAAAGCTGATTTCCTTGTTGCACAAAGTCAATTAACATTGAAATCTGCAGGATTACTAGTGCAACTCCAACTAGTTTTACGTATTCTATTTGTTTTTGGTAGGGCGTGGGTTTCATTTTATTGAATAGTTATTGTTGAATTAATATTGCCTATTTTATATAGAGCTTTGCTCGAAGGTCTGTATAGTGCGACTTTCTTTCCATCCGCAAAAACAACTATGATATCTCCTGCCTCAGCTTCGGCATAGAATTTTGGGTCTACACTGCGAGACTCTTCAGGGTCGGAAATTGCAGAGAAGCTTGGCAGAGCATCGCCATCAATGTAGAGACCACGTTCTTTTGCTTTGCTAATAATGTCGTCTACAAGGGTCTCTTCGTTCTGTTGAATGACTGCTGATAGTGACGGTCCATCATAAATAACTTGCCCCGCAGATCTTCTATATATTAGCCATCTTGTGTCGCCGTAGTTAAGTACATAGTCTCCGTTTGCTGCGTCCTTAAATATCTCTGCCAGAATCTCATTGTCTTGTCTTATGGCATCTACGTTATCTATAGGTAAGATTTCTTCTGGATTAGCAACAGGACTTACATTGGTTTTTTGGCGAACTTCAGCGACTATTTGTCTTGCTACGGCATCGGGAGAAAAGAATAGAGGATAAGCTAGAAAAGCAATGATAACTAATTGAAGCAGAATTAGAACCAAGAGCAAGAATTTCAGGTTAAAGAACTCAGAGATTCTCTGTGGGAGCCCAGATGAGGCTGGGTAATCGTAATCACTTTCTTGAGCCATATTGGTCTGTCCTGGGAGAGAAAATGGTCTCGGTTGTCTACTATTTGGCATAATTGTCTTCTAATTAGAAAAATTATAGCGAAGTTATTGATCCATCGCTTGAATACTCTTTAGATAGGTTTCCGGCAAGTACTTGCCAATTGAACTTAACATTGCTTGAAAGCGGCGCAGGAATCACAACTTTAAATCCGCTGGTAGTAATATTCGTCACATAGGCATTAGCAACAGGTGCATCAACCGGAGTGATGCTGATAAAAGGGATATATGAGTAAGCTACATCAAAAGTAACTTGAACTTCTGTATCGCCAGCAAGTATTTTGGCCCTGCCTGTAGAGCTTGATCCTCCGATAATGTGGCCAGTGAATCGAATATTGCCATTAGCTAAGGCATTGGTCAGTGTAATGGTTCCGCCAGAAAGATTAGACTGTAGAGTGGCAAGGGCAGTGGTATTTGCAGCTATTTGCGTATTTTGTTGCTGTACAGATTTAATGATTAGAGGGGTTAGCTTACCGTAGTCAACTCCTAAATAGTCTGGTGCACCGATTATGCTCACAGCAGTTGGGAATATTGGTTGCAACTGCTGGGCTATTACACCAGTATCTACAGAACCAGTCGGATCAGAGTTGTAAGTAAAGTCTTTGATCTGAATAGCAAGTAAATCACTCAAACCATAAGCAGAATCAACTATATTCGATTTTAGTCTTTGATCAGATGAGGTGTTGTAAGTGGTTGATCCAGGGTTTGCAACTACCGACCCTACCTGAACGTTGTTATTTAGTATTCTCAGAGATGTACCCGAAGATGATCCGTTTCCTGAATTTGTTTCTAGTGCAGCTCTTGTTGTAAAGCCTCCAGTATTCTGTGCTCTTAGGGCTGTTCCTGTATTCCCAAATATTCCTCCATCCACCACCATTCTGGTATTGGTGTAGTAGGTGTCCCCGAAGGCGTACTGGTTAGAAGAGTATATTGCATCAGTTGCAGTCAATGAAGATCCATTCCAATAAGCGATTCTCTCTGCAGCGGGAAAGCTGCCTACCTGCGGGTCCGATTCAGAAGTTAGAAAAGCAGGCGCACCTGTTACTCCAGACCAGGCAACACTACTTGCAGAACCAGCAGAGCCAGCGGAATCGGCGTAATCAATGTAGCCATTGTTTCCAGCGTCACAGGATGAGGCCCATGATCCAGCACATCCAAGATCTGCAGCTCTTACTCGACCATTTACGTAATTTATAGCATAGGTTGGTTTTCCGGTGATAGCTGTCCATGCTACTGCACTTGCTGCACCAGCAGTACCTGTTATATTGATAGCCCAAGTACCACTTGCACCGCTACCTGTTAGACTTGGGACTCCTAGGCTGGTTCTTCCTGTTGTGGCATTTAGGTTTGTAGCGCTTCCATCCCATTGTCTTCTCTCGCTGTAAGCTGTACTTCCAAGATCTCCAGGGTAAGCCGTTGTATTTGTTGTGCCCAGATCTACACCTATTCCTGCAGCACTAATATTTAACGTTCCAATAGAACCAGCGGTTCCCGCGTTAGTATCTAGGTCAATAGTTAGAATATCGCTAGAGATAGAGGTTGATAGGCCATTACCTCCCAGAATAGAAAGATTGTCACCGGTACTATCAGCGGTAGTAGAACCCGAGTCTGCAGTGAATGTCTCCCACAAGTTTTGTCCTACTCCTGGCGAAAGATTTATCCAACTTGAACCGTTGTAGCCTTGAAACGCACCTGTGTCGTATCTTATTGTCCCTGCAATGGTGCTTGTACTTGATCCAAGTGTAACACCTGCTCCAAAGGCCCCGTCACCAGCAGTACTTAGCTGGAAAGCTGTTCCGGGTACGTTAGTTTCGTCAATTGTGAATCCGTTTCTATTCCGTAAGATCCAATCTTCTCCGAGATCTGTGTCGCTTATACCCAAAGTTGTGCCACCATTATTTTCGAGTCTAAGCAACTCTTTGGTAGAAACGATAGAAGATGCATCTTCTATAAACAAAGATGCATTACTACTATCTGAGTATATATGCAGAGAATTCGACGGCGTGTTTGTACCAATCCCTAAACGGTTATTCGAGTTATCCCAGAAGAAATTTGTATTGTCTTGAGTAAGAGTTGATCCGTTTGCGAATACTACCGACCCAGCAGTTAGACTTGGCAGACTAAATTTATTATTGAAAGCTATCCAATCGCTTGAGCGCAATGCTCCAGAGCTACCTGCTCCCGCGGTGGTCAAGCTTAGTTGCTGCCCAGAAATACTTAACCCATTTGCTGTACCGATACTGACTGGTGCCTGAGAGAATGCAGGAATTGTATTCGATATTGTTAAGGTATTCCCGCTGAGGGTGGTACTTATACCTGTCCCCCCTACTATCTGAAGTGCCGGGCTTGATGCGCTTTCAGGTTGCTCACCAAGATTTATCCAGGTTGTTCCATTATAGCCCCAGAAATCGCTACCATCGAATCTGATTGTGCCAGGTGTTGCATTGTTAGTGTTTCCTATCGAAATTGCACCATTCACATCAAGTGCCTGATCAGGAGATTCTGTTCCGATTCCTACCTGTCCACTAGTGGTATTTATAGAAATAGATCCTCCAAAGGCATCTGGTGTTAGATTTTCTCCTAATCCACCCGTTCCACTCAAACCATTACCTGAACCATTCAGCTGTATCCACTCTCCATTAAAGAAATAAATGTTGCGCCCATCAGAATAAATATCGCCTATCAAAGCGTTTGAAGGTCTAGAGGATGCTTGGAGGTTTAGTATGGTATCAATCTCACGCCCGTCGGTAGGATTCTGGGTGCTTGTATTTGTTCTATTAAAAAGGTCTTCA
>CAYGMI010000024.1:0-11086 GCA_964351125.1 uncultured Candidatus Saccharibacteria bacterium
AGAAATCACCTTCAGCGGCAGATTCACCAAAGTAACCGAAGTTATAGTTACTATTCATTAGTTTAACCTGATGAAAAGAGAATGGATCTGTCGAGGTTTCGCTTACTTCACTAACAGCATAGGAGCGCTGGCTATATTCCTGGCAAAGTTGCCTAAGCTCCTGTTCTAAATTATCTGGCAAGCTCTTCCCTTCACTTTTACCAATATATATAGCTTTCTTCGCTAGAAATATTTGCTCCTCCCTTTCGTAATTAAGCTCTTTACCAAGTTGATATTCGATTAAATAGTCTTTAAATTTAGAAGAAGTATCGGACTTTGCTACCTCTAGATCTTCCTCTAACTTTGCTTCTGCCTTAGATTCAGTAAGATCTATTAGTTCGAATTCTGGGGAATCTGGATGGTTAGTAAAGTATTCTGAAATTAGTAGTTGTTGTAGTCTATACCTTAACCCAAGTACATCACTAATTCTCTCTATTTTATTTATCTGCTGGATATATTCAGGATCGTTGTTATAGACTTCATTGAACAATATTCTTGAGATGTTGGTGTTGATGTACTTATCTGGCAATAACCCATTTTGGGCAACAGAATAAACAATTTCTTTAAGAATATCTAAGTTTTTGCCTGCGGCCTTTTCTATTTCGCTACTAAAGGTATGTACGTCTTCCGGAGCTAGCTCAAAAAGTCTGTGAAGTACCTCGTGGATTTCAGTTTCTGTAAGGTCTTCGATAATTAGTTTGAGATCTTCCTCACTGAGCGTAAATGTAATCTCATCTACATCATCGACGATACTTGTGAGTGATTCCCTAATTTCAGAAAGTAATTCTGAGTTAGTATTTAGTGGGTTTGGGCGCGTATTGTTGTTCACACTTTAATAATATCATCTATGCAGACCTGATATTACCGGCTCTTATGATTTATCTATACATCAAAAGGAAAAGGGCACTTCAGAATTTGCTATTATCAGTTACATATATATTATCATTGCACTATGAAAGACAGAAGACAAATAAATGATTTCGAAGTAGACCTAACTGCGAATAATGCCTTTAAGCCAGGAGTGGTTCTAGGATTACTTAGAGAAGACATGGAGCCTCTAATAGATGCAGGTAAAGAAGTTTCTGGAGAAGGAGACTTTGCTATCCTGACTGTCCTCCCAGGCTTTAAAATTGCGGTAGCAACAAGTAGAGGGGCTAGAGATATTGTACTTAAAGATACAGAGCGGTTTGATAAGCCAGATGCAGCAAAGGTAATGGAGATACTATCAGCACCAGGAATACTTTCAGAATCTGCTGGTGAAGGAGAATCCCATACCCGAAAAGTAGCCAGAGGAGCAATAAACGAATACTTTAACAGTCAGTTAGGTACAGATGAATTCGCTATAGAGCTAAGAGGGAGGGTAGATAATTTGGTAGAAAGTCTAGCGGCCAATCCTGAGATCCCATACGATGAGCTGATGAAGTCTTTAAGACTTGATTATCTGCGGGAACTGTATTTTAGTGATAGATTGACCCAGGCAGAGATGGCGGCAGTTTATGAATATACAGAGACAGTTTTTGGCATATTGTTGTCTATGTCTGTTAGAACCCCAGTAAAAAACATACTACGCAAAACCTGGCATGATATGACTCCAAAGAATCTTAAACCTTTACAAAGTGAAGTTGAAGTCATTCTACATAGAGAGATTGACGCTAGGATTGAACAGGAAGATCTAGGAGAAGATTTATTTGGGAACATGATTGCTGGGATGATGGCTCATCACCCAGATGGACCAAACAGGCAGATGAGTAATGAGGTTATTAGTGGTTTCCTGCAGATACTATTTGCATCTACAGATACAACTTCCTCTTTAGTAGGTTCAATACTCAAAAAACTAGCTCTGAATCCTGAGTTACAAGATGAACTAAGAACACGAGCAGCAAACTTTGTTGCTCAGCTACCAATACAAGATGGAGTAATTAGATTCAGTGATATAAAGGGCAAAGATAACCCCGATCTTCTAGAACTGATGAAGTTTGTAGGGCACTGCTTAGCGGAATCCCCTCCTACTCCAACTACTGCACGTAAGGCCGCAGAAGATATATTTTTACAGAATGGTGTTGTAATACCAAAAGGTACAAACGTATTTGCAGTACTCAGCCTAGACGAAATGAGAGAGATGTCTCAAACTGATCCAGAAGAACTATATACTTATGCCAAATTAATGGGATTTAGCACTTTTGGCGGAGGTCCAACAGTTTGTGTGGGAAGGCCTTTCGCATTATACGAGGCTGTTGCTACTCTTATCATTATGTTGTTGAATAGTTCGAGAATCTATTTAAATGAAGAGGGACAATGGATCACCTCCTCGACTGGGTATAATAAAGGAATGAGAGTGGGGGTAGAGATGTCAGAAGGATAGGGAATAGATCTTGTAACCTAGAAACACGTAACTATTATCATCATATAATCGAGAGGAGAAATGATGAGTTCTTTAATAGTGTTACGTGTAGATAACCTAGATACAAGGTTTTGCAACTTTGTATGGCACCTGAATAAAGATCAACCGAACTGGATTGCACCACTTGTTTCGAGCCGTAAGGCGTTATTAGATGAAGAAAGCAATCCAGGGTGGGAATACTTAGAGGGGCAAGCTTATATAGCTGTTGAATCGGATAGAGTAGTAGGTACGATTATGGCTGTGATTAATCATCGGCATAATCAATACTGGAACACTAATGTGGGTTGGTTTGGATTTTTTGACTGCATAAATTCTGTAGAGGTTGCCAGTATGCTACTTAGTGAGGCAGAAAACTGGCTGACTGAAAAAGGCGTTGATAGTGTGATGGGTCCTCAAAGTCTAACTACCCATGACGAAACAGGGCTACTGATTGATAATTTTGATCAGCCAGTGTTGTTAATGCCTTGGAATCAACCTTACTATCAAGAATTATTGGAGAAGTGTGGTTATAAGGTTCACACGGAGTTGTTTAGTTTCTTGGGAACTCGTACTGGAGTAGTTAATAATGGAATGGAATCTAGACTGAGTAAAATCACTGACAGACTTCTGAGTCAAAACAATATTACAATTCGTCCATTCGATCTAAAGAATAAAAACAGCGAATTCACATTGCTTCGTGAAGTCTATGCCAAAGCTTGGGACAAAAATTTTGGCTTTGTGCCTCTGACCGATAGAGAGCTAGATCATTTGGTAGACGAACTAGGTATGTTAGTTGATTCGCGATTTGCATACTTTGCATTTTCTGGAGAGCAGGTGGTGGGAATGGCGGTCGCTGTCCCTGACTTAAATCAGGCTTTTGCAAGAGCTAGACCACATCCAAATACTCCCAAATGGCTAACACTACTCAGAACTGCTTACCATTGGAAGCTAGGTGGGGCGGTAAGCAAGTTAAGATATGCATTGCTAGGTGTTCATCCCGACTTTAGGCATATGGGAATCGACTTAGCTCTAACCTACAAAATAGCAGCCGCTTCACTATCGGCAAAAGAGTACGAATCAATAGATTGTGGATGGGTTCTGGCTACTAATCCGCTAGTTAATATTACCGAAAAGCTAGGGCTTGTTAAGTACAAAACCCATGCTTGGTTCTCGAAAGATTTATGATGGAAGGGCGTCTATTATGGCGCCCTCTTTACTCACTACCTAGAATATTTTAGACTGAATATTAAGTTAGCAAAAAAATTATGAAAGCAGTAAAGGCAGATAAATATGGAGGTCCCGATGTTCTATACGTGTCTGAAGTACCAAAACCTTCACCAAAGCAGGGACAAGTATTGGTAAAGATAGTTAGTTCAGCGGTAACGCCTACAGATACGAACTTTCAGAAAGGTGAGCCAACTATAGTAAGGCTGTTTTCAGGATTAACTAGTCCAAAAGGAACTCCAGGAGATGTGTTCGCAGGCGTAGTAGAGGCAATTGGGGAGGAAGTTAGTAATTTTAAGGTTGGTGATGAGGTGTTTGGAACTATTGCTCCTTCGACCGGCACACATGCAGAGTATGTATGTGTGAAATGCGATAAAGTAATAACTCTGAAGCCAAGTAATTTAAGTTTTGAAGAAGCAGCAAGCATTGTAGATGGTCCATTAACTTCTAATGCATTTTTGACCAAGATCGCCAAACTAAAGGCAGGTCAAAAGGTATTAATAAATGGTGCCTCTGGTTCTGTTGGTATTGCCGCTGTCGAGTTAGCAAAACATTTTGGTGCAGAGGTGACTGCCGTTTGCAGCACCCGCAATATCGACTTCGTAAGATCGTTGGGAGCAGATCATGTAATAGACTACACCCAAGAAGACTTTACAAAAGGTAGGAGTAAATACGACATCATCTACGATACAGTCTGGAAGAGTAGCTATTCTGCTTGTCAGAGTGTTCTAGCGCAAGACGGAATGTATATGACCACTGGTCCTAGCTTAGATATTTTGGTTTCTTATCTTAAGACAAGATTTACCAAACAAAAAGCTGTGATGGGAGCAACAGGCCCTTTTTGGAAGCAATCGGAGCTGGAGTTTATTGCAGATCTAGCCGAGAAAGGCATAATAAAACCACACATAGACAGCCGTTATTCACTTGATCAGATTTCTGATGCCTATCAGTATGTAGGGGAAGGCCACAAAGTGGGGAGCGTGATATTAGACATCTAGCAATAGTTTGAGATTAGCAAGTCCAGCAGGTTCTACTTTTTAGATCTCTTGCTTAGTACGTATTTAACTGATGGGCTTAGTTCTTTATCTGTGCGATGGATGCAGCCCATCCAGCAGCAAGGTCTACGTTTACCTTCTTTAAGCTCCGATATTACCCTATCAACGTGTTTCTTTCTTGTCTCATCTGTTTTGACCGAAATAGTCCAGCAAATCCACTCGTTCCTGGCTAAAGGTGTAAGGCTATTCCACTGGTCTAGAGCTTTCGAATCAGAAGATAGCTCTTTCTTTAGATCTGCTGGTAAATTATGTACGGTTCCTTTCGATATAGTCGCCATATGTTAGTTTGATATTTTAACTAATTAGCCTCGACTGCTTTCTTGAATGCATTCATATCTTTTTCGGTTTGCTTCTTAAAGCTACCACCAAAGAGTAATCCAATTACTTTCATCATCAGATTGGTAAATTTGAACTCATTTTCAGAAACCCATTTAGTTGTGTTATCGTCGATGCTTTCCAATTTATTATTCATAATATTTATTACACCGTTCGTTGTGTACTCTACTTTAAAAGTTGTGGGAGCTTGTTTGTCGAGAACATTCTCGGTAATGCTCATTGGTTTTCCACTGTGACTGTCTGTAAATACCCACTTTCCCTCAGAATTTTTTTCGTAGCTATCTAGACTGTCTTGCCATTCGACCATAAACTCAGGACTTGTGAGCTTCTCAAATACTGTATTTATATCCTTATTGATTGTTACTTCTTTGGTGTAGTTCATATCGGTGATTTTTAATATTTTAATCTTAGCAGATCAATAAAGAAATCTCAGATAGGCATAGCTTCAATCTATTCATAGTTATTTATGAATTTTATGAGGGGCTCAACTTCGTGTGAGTTAAATTCTCCAGAATCAAGTAACTCTTGAGGGTCCCACCATTCGACTCCTTCAATATATTCGTCCTCTTCTTGAGACACTCCTTCGTTCTTTTCTGAAATTAATTTACAGGCAACAAATACTGCCACTATTTGAAGGTCTGCATCTTTAGCTTCTTTTGCGTCTCCCTGCCCCTTCTTTACAAACCAATGCGAAATCGCAACGGGACTACCAACTTCTATATCAACATAACCCGTTTCTTCTTTGATTTCTCTGCGTAGTTGTTCTGTTGGGAGTTCCCCAAACTCCATTCGACCCCCAGGAAACCCCAATTTACCAGCTAGATTCTTAGACTCCTGCGAATATCTAATTGTTAGTACTTTGTTTTCTTTCTGGACTATTGCTTTTTGAGCAAAGAATAGAATTTTCTCCATGTTGATTAAGCTAATATACTAAGTTAAATACTATCTAGATACTTTTTAAACTTATCATCGGTTGTCATTCTCTGATTTATCAGATCTCTGATGATTGCAGATCTTGATCTCTTAGAGTTTTCGTTAAGCCAATCAAGGTAGTACTTCTGTTTGCTTTCCAGCACAATATTATACCTTTTCTGGGTGTTGTCGAGTTTCTGGAGGCTGACATATGACTTTAAAATTTTCGGTAGTGTCTGGAGTGTATATTCTTCGACCTTTAGGTTGTTATTCTTCATAGACTCTAGGTATGAGTCGTGGAACAGAGTTTTGTCTTTATGTAACCTTAGTACCAACGTAGGCTTGTTTCTGAGTAGAGAGAAGTTTATCTGGTGAGATGTACTAAAGTTCGGAACTGTAGTCTCGATGACCACAATATCTGCCTCGGTGATAGCTTTTGTGACCTGCTCGTACACTCTAGCGTTACGATTATTGTGGAGTTGTCCTTGTGATACTTGATCGGCATAATCAATCCAGTCGTAGAGGATTACGCATCCAAGCTTTACTAACTCATCTCGGATAGCAAAGTAATTATCTCTATATTCATTCCAAGAAACTGTTGTGCATCCAAACCAAACTTTCATTGTGTAAAAATTGTACTAGTTGTGTAATGACGAATTATAACTATTTTCGCTATATTCAAACAGTTAAAAACAAAAGTATGACAATTACAGAGATATCAAAAGAAATTGCTGAATTTACTCAAGCAAGAGACTGGAAGAACGATAATCCTTCCCACTTATTAGTCGCATTAAACACTGAGGTAGGAGAACTTTCTGAGTATTTTCTATGGAAGTCTAAGTTTGATGAAGATCTGAGTGAGGAAGAAAGACGAACCCTAGCTTACGAGATGGTTGATGTTCTGATCTACCTGCTGCAAATCTCTAATAAATGTGGGATTGAAGATCTAGGAACGTACTACCAAGAGAAAATAAAGAAGCTAGGTGACAAGTATCCAGTTGATATGAATCAGACCGAGTGGCGAAAAAGACATGAGGAGTATAAACAGAATGGTAAGAATAAGCTTTATGAGTAGAGTGTTACAAGATGTAAGTAGAATACTTTTAAGTTTGGAAGAAAGAGGGCTAGTTGATGTGAGGGTGGCCTCTGGATTTGTAAGAGGAATAATTACTGGTTCTGCACCAAGTGACATAGATATCCAATACTTTGGTGGGGTATCACAAGAGGACGCTCAGAGAATACTTAGGGAAGAAGTAGAGAGCGAGGGTCTTACTCACCTAGATTGGGATTATGAAGGCATTTGGAATGTTAGCGTTTACCCTAAAATCGAGTGTACATCAGATTATCATCTCAGATTCTTTATTAATTCGATCGATTCGGTCTCTTTGACTTCAAGCGGTAAGTTTGACGACCCCACCGGATATGGGATTCAAGATGCCAAGCCAGGTATTCTTAGGTTAAATGACTTTACTCAGATTGATTATCCATACAAGCCTAGTGATAAAGTTTATCTTTGTCTTCGCGGTATTGAAAGGATCGTTAAGCATGGCTGGACTCCAACCGAAGAAACTATTAGTTTAATTACTGCTCACTCGGGGGAATGGGATAAGTTGAGCTCAAAAGAAAAGTCTTTCTATATCGATAACTACATCAAACCTAAGTTCAGTGATAAGCAGCTTTTGCAGGCAATGAGCATGTACAAGAAGATGGGTTGGGAAAAAGTATGTATTGAATTAAAGTGGGATTAGGGTTGGTGATCAATTTATTTGAGTTTCCCTATTAGTTTATTGTATTGTCCTCTAGTTAGAAATACTCTGTGGACATTTTTGTCTTGTGTGTCCCCAGTTAGGTTTGCTGTATCAGCTATCCCCCAACGAATCATAACTTTAGTAACAATATTTAAATCGATATAATAGTATTCCGTATCGGCCATTGTGATGTTTGTAAAAAGTAAAATGCGGTAAGGTGTTTTTATGAATGCTGATCAAATGTAATCGCTAAGTTTGGAAGGCTAAATAAATAGCGGTCAAAGCAATTGTGACTAAAAACAGAAACAAAGTGGCAACCAGTACCCACTTGACTAGTGTGTTTGGTAGTTTACTGTTTATATAATTTATAGCTTCACCTAGAAACTGTGCTAGTAATTCCATATACTATTTCCTTAATTTCCCCCCACTGTTCTTTAATTTCCTGCTCAGACCAATTCATATCGTTTGCAATTTCAAGATCTCCAGCTAGCCCAAAAACTTTCTCAAACTCGTCTTCATCATCGTACTTGAGTAGAAGGTCTGTAATGATATAAGCAGCTTCTACAGGGTCAAATACTTCTGAATTAACTAAGTCGGCCGTGACTTTCATGAACTTGATTAGATCGTCTCGATCATATAATTCTTCCTCATAAATCTTTTGGAAGAGTGACTTTAGTTCAGGACTTTTTTTGAGGTGTTGCGTAACAGACATAAGAAATTATAGCTCATTGTACTGTCTCTTGATAAAAGGAGGTTGCGAAATTGAAGTTTGGCGGAGAGGACAGGATTCAACGGTGCTTGCTTCGATAAATCTCCGCATAGCACCCTTATTAATGTTTCTACATGCTCGATAAACTAGCGTTGTATCTCGCATAAGAAGCCTTTTAACGAACCTTACGGTTCTCAGCATTCTATTCTTCTCCGTTCCCGTATCCGCCTAAAGCGAATCCGCGAACGGAGAGGACAGGATTCGAACCTGCGGTCCAATTGCTTGGACACACGCTTTCCAAGCGTGCGCACTAGACCAGACTATGCGACCTCTCCAAAATGCCCGCATTTGGAGCTGCGGGCATGATGATTATATAAGACTAACACTCATTACACAATCAAACTTCTAAAGCAGAGCTACATCAGATAGATATATGCATGATATAATATGTAAATATCTAATGGAGGGAATAGTGTTAACAATTCGCTATGAGATCTTTGGTTATCATAACTTTGATAGGCTAATACTGAACTGGTCCAATCACAGAGAGCAACTCCTTGTGCTATTGGAGTCTGGAGAGCCTAAATATGTACAGATAACTGCTACAGGAGTTACCAAAGATAGGATTCTTTTTACAGGCGCAACTATGAAGAGCATACGTTTTCTTGGTATGTATAATCCGAAAACGATGCTAGGAGGGTTCTATTTGACTGATGATCGGTTAAATTTTAGATTTCAGTCAGAGAATATAGTCGATGTCTTCATTAAATATGGGTTGCTTAAAACTAGGAAGTGAGCAGCCTAAAACTCGGCTTGGTAATCTAAGTCGAGTTTTTTTGATAAACTAGATAGATTATCAATAAATATGAAAGTATTACCAGTTGCCCAATTGTCAGAGCGTGTTGCAGAGGAGGTGTCAACATTTGGGGGGAGAACCATTCTACTTGTTTCGGGAGGGTCTCAAATACCTAAGCTGGCAGAAGTGTTCCGTAAGTTCGTTTCTACGCAGTTAGATTTCTCCAAATTGACTATCGCTCTGATAGACGAGAGATTTGATCGAGATCCCGAACATAAGGATAGTAACTATACTCAACTACTAAATTCCCACGAGTCTCAAGAACTTATCAGAAGGGGAGTTGAGTTTAAGTCTATACTAGAAGCTAACCCCGATCTGATAGAAGCCGGTGAGAAGTATGCTGCTTGGTTTAACGATCTGAGTACCGACGACGATTCTCAGCTTATAGGTATTTTGGGAATCGGCGCAGACTATCATACTGCCGGTATAATACCTCATAATCCCGATTGCAATGCAATGTTCTATGGAGCAAGCTACGTTGGCTACGAGCCCTGCGGCAATATGCGCTCAGAGAACCCATTTCCTCGTCGTGTGACAATCACCTTTGACGGGATCAGATTGCTAGATAAAGTATTCATTTACGCTGTCGGAGAAGAGAAGCGAGAAGTGCTTAAAGAAATAGTTGAACATAATCAAGTAACAACCGCCGAAGAGATTGCTACTAAGCCTGCGCTGTTCCTTTCTAGTATAGGTAATGTAGTTCTATTTACTGACGTACTTTAAGAGTATCACCGTTTTGCTTTAGCCACTTTCGGTGTACCTTATATTCTGGCATCATGGCAGCTACTACGTCCCAGAACTTTTGAGAATGATTCATTTGCTTAAGATGCGCTAGTTCGTGCACAATCACATAATCTAGTACTTCCTGCGGAGCGAATATTAGCCTCCAGTTCATACTAATTGTGCCTCTGCCTGAGCAGCTTCCCCACCTTGTAGATTGGTTGCGGATAGTAACTTTTTTGACTTCGAATCCGTGTGCCGCTGCCAAGGCCATCACCCGCTTGGATATGTATTTCTTCGCTTCTTTACGCAACCATTTCAGGGCTACATCTCTATGAGTATTATCACTAGAATTCACTATCAGCTTCCCATCAAGTATTCCAGCACTGTTTTTGGTGGGGTTATTTAGCCAGACTACATCAACATCTTCTTGTTTGAACAGGAATCTTGAGCCATCTGATAAGTCCACTTGCTTTTGAACGATATGATCATGACTGGCAAGCGTTTTAGTGATCCAGTCCGAATGCTCATCGATTAGAGCTTCGACTCTCTTGCTAGATATCTTAGGTGGAGCAATCACAAAAAGTTCACCAGAAGTAATCTTCAGGCTTACCCTTTTTGATCGTTTATTAGTACGGAGTGTGTATTCGAATTGCATCGAATTATTTTAGCAGCATGTGTTATGCCAGCAGATTTCTACCTGTCATTTCGGCAGGTTTTTCTATGCCAAGTAGCCCGAGCATTGTAGGTGCGACATCGGCTAGGTTTCCTACAGTCAGTTCCCTAGCTGCCAGTCCTTCTTGAATTATTATTGCAGGTACTTGATTAACCGAATGCTTTGTGTCCGGCTCGCCAGTTCTGAGGTCTAGCATTTCTTCGGCGTTTCCGTGATCGGCAGTAATCATCACAGCACCGCCAAGTTCTAAGACTTTTTCGACAATTCTGCCAATACATTCGTCGCATACTTCCATCGCTTGCACGGCAGCCTCGATTACGCCGGTGTGTCCGACCATATCGGGCCCAGCAAAGTTAATTAAACCAAAGTCGAATCCATCTTTTTCGAGACGTTCTAGTAATACATCAGTGCTCCAACGTTGGCTCATCTCT
>CAYGMI010000024.1:11096-18686 GCA_964351125.1 uncultured Candidatus Saccharibacteria bacterium
TGGTCATAAGTTGCTACTTCTTTAGGGGAGGGGACTTCAACCCATGTCTCACCAGGCAGAACCTGTCTGTTGCCTACATTAAAGAAGTAGGTCACATGAGCAAACTTTTCAGATTCAGAAACTCTTATCTGTCTAAGTTTATTGTCAGAAAGAACTTTGCCGAAGTAATTCTCCATGTGTTCAGGGGGGAAGGCCATATTTTTAGGGAAGTTATCTCCGTACTGAGCCATTCCCACAAAGTATACATCTTCTAATTTTGGGCGATCCCAACCTACAAAGTCTTCGTCTTGAAATGCTCTAGCAAGCTGTACAGCTCTGTCTGGTCGGAAGTTAAAGAAAATGATTGAGTCGCCTTTTTCAATTACAGCTGGCTTATCTCCTTTATTTGTAAGGATTGCAGTTGGCTCAATAAATTCATCTGTTTTGCCCGATGCATATGATTCCTGAAAGAACTTATCGATATCAACAATGATGTTTCCTTCACCTTTGGTTAATAAGTCATAAGCGTGCTGGGTTCTGTCCCATCTGCGATCTCTATCCATGGCGTAATACCTTCCCATCATCGAGGCAACCCGACCCATTCTTAAACTGATGCATTCATCGTTGATCTCTCTAATAACTTCAGGCCCAAGATCTGTTGGTGAATCACGTCCATCTGTGAACGCATGGATAAAGAATTTATCTGGATCTGCCTTTTCTTTTACAGCCATTTTGATTATGGCTTTAAGATGTGAGACAGAGGAGTGTACTTGCCCAGAGCCGACCAAGCCCATTACATGTACTTTTCCTTTATGTGTAGCTGCATGTTCGAATGCCTCTTTTAAGACGGGGTTGTCGTAAAATGACTCATTGTTTATAGCATTATCTATTCGAGGAAGGTCTTGATACAGAATTTTTCCGGCACCCATCGAAATATGCCCCACTTCGCTGTTACCATCGACACCTGCAGGTAGACCTACATGTACGCCTGCCGCTTCTAGGTAGGTGTGCGGAAACCTAGGCCAATATTTATCTAGATTCGGAGTATTCGCTAATGTTACAGCATTACCTGGACTAGGCGGCGCAACTCCAACTCCATCCATCGAGATTAATACTAGGGGTTTTGGGCGGTCTAATTTGGGCATTTTACTTAATATGGTACAACATATACTGTCGTGCATCCATTCTACCTTAATATTTTCTGCATAGGTACTTTGCCATAAATGTTTCTATCTATTAGAATATCTGATGAATCAAGAAAAACCTTTCACAGAGAATACCCAGAAGACTAATAATAATTTAGTAGATTATGTTCCTGCAGTAATGTTGTTGTTAGTGCTCGTGATTATTCTAGGATTTGTATTTGCAGCTCCCAACCAAATTACCCAGCTCATATCTCCTGATAACGATTCTAACGATATAGAAGCTCAGGAGAGTGGCAATTTGAATGCTCAAATTCCTGTTAGCAGATCTAAAATAGAGTATAGGGATAAGACAATCTCGATTCCTGAAGGTTGGTATGTAGATATTGTGCTCCTTTCGGATGACAATTCTGTGTATGAGTGCGTCTCAGGTAATTGCACTATTTATGTAATTCGAAGCGAAGATGAAGATGCTCTAATCAACAAATTCGCATTATCTACTCCAAGCAAGATCGGTCTTGTCGACACAGAGACTGATGATTTAACGGGGATAACAACCCCTCCAGTTTATGAATTCACGTTATTTGGAGAAAAACTTTCATTCGAATATACTAGCTATTACTCAGTGAATGCTGTGGATGGTGTAGTTGATTTCTCTCAAGCGATACCTAAATACCCTGCTGAGTTGTATGCATGTGCTACAAATCAAATGTGTTTGCATGTAGGACCACTTTCTAATGAAGAAAGTGTGAATGATCAACAGAGAGCGGAAATACAGAGAATACTAGGGCTACTTACTATTAAGTAGATAGCTTTATTCTTCTATTCTTTCTATTAGTTCCCAGGCGAATCCATCTTTGGTAGCTCTAATTTCGTATCGCTTGACTCCCTCACTTCTGAATCCAGGCTCGCCTGGTACACTAAACTGCACACGGTCTACGAACATGTTGTAAGGCCACTCACCTTCGTTGTCGTTAAGAGTCCACCATGTATCGTCGAAACCTCCATTAAGATCTACTGCCGATTGAATAGTGCGATCAGCCTCTTCCTGCAGATTCATCTCGTATACACCTCTGATTCTGGCTAGTTTAAAGGCTGTCTCGAAGTTGAGCAGGATTAGTTCGTTGTGGAATTTGACCATTGGTCCACCAATCGCAACTGTATCTCCATAAAGCTTATAATTTTTTGTTTCTCCTACTGCGTCTGTTTCTGCGATATTTGGATTGATTACAGATGTTAGTGCAGATTGCTGTATATACGGAGTGAATTCTATTTCGATGTATCTACCGTTTTCATCTTCTGCGATTGGATACATCAATACCTCTGCCACTGTTACTTCGTTAGTAAGTGCGTTGTAAGTATGTAGCCAAGCTGCGAAAAACATCAAGAAAAGCGCTATAATACAAGCAATCAAGAATATGATAGTCAAAAAGAAACTGATTATTATTTTAGTGGCGTTTTTCATAGGATTATTTAATACAATAGATTATATGCAACGACTCGATAAGAAACAAATAAAAAAGTTCCATAAGAACTTTAAGCGAACTCAGACAATTGTCCTGTTACTCGAAAACGTTCAATATGCCAGAAATGTGGCAGGCATTTTTAGGACTGCAGATGCTGCAGGTGTTAGTAAGATTATTCTAACAGGTGTATCCCACCAACCGCCATTCGGTAAGGATTTAGTAAAGGCTTCTAGACACAAAGAGAAATCTGTTAGTTGGGAGTACGTCAAAGACACAGGTAAAGCTATCCAAAAACTGCGTAATAACGGTTATAAGATTGTTGGAATCGAGTTAACTCAGTCTTCAATTCAACTTGAAGACCTTAGAGATGCAATGAAGAAAGAAGATAAAATTTGTTTTATCGCGGGAAGTGAAGTCTACGGTTTGATGAATACCACTCTAGAGAGGTTAGACACCGCCGTGCAGATACCAATGTATGGAAAAGGCGCTAGCCTAAATGTGGGTTCAGCTGTAGCTGTGACACTATTCTCTTTATAGCTGGAACAATATACTCTTACCATATCAAGACTATACTGCTATTATTTACTTCGAATAATTATTAATTGGAATGAATGAATAAAACCAAACGAACTAAGATTGTTTGTACAATCGGTCCAGCTAGCTGGGCACCAGAAGTGCTTACAGAAATGATCGACGCCGGAATGAATGTAGCCAGAATTAACGGTGCATTCGCTGACATCGCAGAGCTCGAAAGAGTAGAGAAGTTGATTCGCGGAATCAGCGAAGACGTAGCTCTAATGCTAGACATTAAAGGTACAGAAGTAAGATTAAATAGATTTGGAGACCCGATCGAGCTAAATATTGGCGATACCCTAGAGATTGGTAACAGCGAAGAGCATAAAATCTTCCCAATCACCTATCCAAACCTACATCAGGATCTAGAAGTAGGAGCAAGGCTTCTGTTTAACGATGGTAAAGTCGAAGCTGTGCTTAAAGAAAAAAGAGATGGAGTAATGGTGTGTGAGGTTGTAAGACCTGGTAAATTCCTAGAAGGGAAAAGCATTAATACTCCAGGTGCATTACTTAGCAATCCACCTCTAACAGACCGTGATAGAGAACAGATGGATTATGTAAAGAGTGCTGGTTGGGAATTCGTGGCTGCTTCATTTATCCGTAATAGGATGGATGCAGAACTTGTCGCAGAAGTAATCAAAGGATCTGATACAAGATTGATAGCTAAGATAGAAGATCAGCATGGAGTAGATAATATCAATGATATTCTTGAGGTTGTTGATGGAGTGATGATTGCTCGTGGAGACATGGGAGTAGAGCTTCCGTTCGAGAAGATCCCAATGATTCAGAAAGACCTAATATTCAGATGCAACATGGTTGGAAAGCCAGTAATTGTAGCTACTCAGATGTTGGAATCTATGGTCGAAAATGACAGACCAACTCGTGCTGAAATTACAGATGTAGCAAATGCAATAATTGATGGAACAGATGCAATTATGCTTTCTGCTGAAAGTTCTGCAGGTAAGTTCCCAGTTGAGGCTGTTAAGACGATGACTAAGATCGCTGTAGAGGTAGAAGGTGACATTGCTCCAGGAATGGCTGTGCCATTTAGTACAGGTGACACTATTGCAGATGCACTTACCCGAGCTGCATACCAGGTGATTGAAGACCTCGGTGACGATATTAAGGCTGTAGTTAGTGTTTCTGGTCGAATCTCAAGAGTACTTAGTACCTATGGTCTAGACCAGCCTGTCTATCCATTTATTGAGAATAACGTATATCGCAGACAGTTAGTTTCGCTAACTTCTGGAATACAAGATTCTTTCGTTTTGGGTAAAACATACTCAGATAGAGATGAAGCTGTAAAAGATCTAATCTCGGTTCTAAAAGAAAACGATAAGGTAGATGTAGGAGACAAAGTGTTGATTATTGGATATGCATTATCAACTACGGGAGACTTCCCAAATATATTTGAAGTAGTAACCGTTTAGTAGTTGTCAGATAGACTACCTTAAAGGCCGGCGGTTTTTTACCACCGGTCTTTTTGGTTCTCTGGATTGCTTTTGCTTAACAATACTCTGACCATTTGAATTGATAAACAGTCCTCGATGTAGGTTTGGAGTAAAGCTACGCATATTCTTTTCTAACAATGCATGAATCCAATCTACATTGCTGTATATCACTGGACTCAAAATGTAGCCAATTGCAATCGCAGCTAATATTGTGGGTGCCAAAGATTCGCTTTCGAACCATCCTTCAGCTGTGCCAACTAACACAAGCACAAGTACGATTTCGCTAATCTGTGATTGCGAAATCGCAATGCCTAGCGCCTCCATAATAGTAGATCCAAACCATACACTTATCGCAATTGAGATAATCATCTTTAATGGGATTACCACCAGTAAAATGATCAATAGCAGGCTGTAATCTATTTGAGCAAAGTCAACCAGCGCTCCTAGACTTACTGCTACAAGTCCTACAAGTATTGGCCACAAGAAATTGGTGAATTGTGAAATTTTGATTTGTCCAGATACACTGAGTCCAATTGCAAATGCTGCCACTACCGGTGGAATTTCCAGAATGTCAGCTAAAAGTATTAATCCTACTGCTGCGCCTACTGCCAATATTGCCTTGCCTTCAGCTTCTTCCAGCTTTAGGGCTTGTTTTATCTTTGGTAGTACGTAAAGTCCGATGGCAAAACTAAAGGAGATAAGTACAACGCTTTGTATAACGGGAGTAACTAAGTCAGGATATTTATTTGCCTCTCCAAGTTCGCTGAACACCATGAACACTGGTACTAACATCAGATACTGACCCACAAGCCATAATCTGCTCATTAGATCCATCGGAGTTTCTGACTGTTGATGATGCCTTAAGATGTCGTTTGCAGCAATCATAGAACCTGCCGACACTGTTATTCCCAAAAATAGGACAGCTAGCTCGGTTTGACCAACGAGAGGGAATATCAAGAATCCAGCAGCGAGTAAGAGCAGGGCCAGAACTGTTGAACTCCCAATAGATACGGCAATGTTTTTTGTCACTTGTTTGATTGGTATTGATGATCCAACAAGGAAAGCCACAGCGCCAATAGCTAGAATGACATAATCTTGTATATGCTCGGTATATCCTGGCTCTGATTTTGGCAAAACTGCACCCATCAACAGTCCAAAGATTACGATAATAGGCAATGCGTTAACATCTAGTCTTCTTGCTATTCCAATAGCAATTAGCGCTACAAACAGCAATAAAGGCAGTTCACTTAATATGGCGAGTTCTTGCATTAAAAAAATATAACAGTTATTCCAGTTTACTATCTAAATGACATTAGGGATGGACCAAAACCTTTCTGTTCAGGGTAATCGCTAATTTTCTTCATGAAGTACTTTACCCTATTCCCCCAGTTTGTGCATCCTGGTTCCCAACCGCAAAAAGTCCTTTCCATTAGGCTGGGATCAATCATATACTTTAATCCATATGAGTAAACAAGTCTCTCCGTCACTAGGCTTATAGAGTCGTTCCAGTCGTCAAAATAGATACGGTGTTCTCCACCACCTCCAAAGCCCCAACAGTTATGATACTCCGCAGAAGTGTGATACTTGCAGAGGTCAGTTTCTGCCTCGGCAATTGCAGCAACTGTTGTGCAATCAGCCGGCGCACCAAATTTATTACATGCATTAACAAAGTACTTTCCCGTTCCATACAGTGGGGAGTTATTCTCGTAGAAGTACTGATCGAGCACCCAAGCTCGATATTCAATTGTAGAATAAGTGCTCTGAGTTTGGGTAACTGCAGATGAAGCTCCCTGAACTCTAATCAGCTCGTCAGAGTACTCGTAGTCGTAGGATGCCAAGCTAGAGTATTCTTGATGCTGATTAGTTAATTCTAGATAGAAGTCGTTTACTTGAGAGCTAATAGAGTAGATTCCCACGACCAAACATACTAGAATCACACAGACCATTGTCGCCAAAACAGCGTTTCGACGCATTTTATTTGTTGTATGATTAGAGTAATGAATCATGGCTTGCTCAAATCCATTCTACCTAAAACTGCTTTGCTATGCATAGCGGTTTGGACTGTGATATTTGTTCCAAAACCTGTATATGCCCAAGACGTGCAAACTACAGTAGGAATAACTATAAATCTGAAAGAGAATGGGGCTGCAAACGTAGTATATAACTTGGACGTCACAAATAAAAAGAACGAAGAATATGTAGATACAATGACAATTGAGGTGCCCTACGAAACCATAGACACAGTAGTTGCCAGAGTTGGTGCAGAACAACTCAAAGGTGCAGCAATCAAAAAGGAAAGTAAGGGCCCAATTACTAAAGTTACCTTAAAGTTTCCGTTAAGTGTAATCAAAACCAATCAGACTAGACTGGTAAGCCTTCAATTCTCGACTCCTGCTGCAATTAAGAACTTTGGAGAATATAGCTATCTAGATGTGCCAAAATTCGTATCTGATTTTTCTACAAGAGCCACCAATGTGACAGTTACCTTCCCTAATTGGGACAAGCACCTCTTATTTGTATCTAAACCTGGTTACGAAGAAGGAGGTCAGGCTTTGACTTTGAGTAAGAATGAACCAGTATATTTATTGTGGGGTCCAGAAGAGAGATTGATAAATCTGACTAAGGAGATTACAAATGATTCGGATCAATCTGCGCTAATGCAGCTTCCTTCACTGCTGCTACATTCAATAATAGAATATAATTCACTAGAGGGCCTTGACCGTGTAGCCAAAGATAGTGTTGGCAACTATTGGGCAATAGTTCCTCCGAACAACACTTTAAAATGGCAAGCTAATTTATCTGCTGGGCAGCATTTAATAGATCCATCTGCACTAACACAAGAAAGCTGTGCTCAAATCCCGATCCCTGATCAGTTTAAGAATGTAGAAAGACTAGATCCAGAAGTGGTTAAAAACTACGTAATCAGCAATTACCAAGTTGAATACTCTGATCAGTTGTCGACTTTCGATGCTGCTGAGC
>CAYGMI010000025.1:0-6980 GCA_964351125.1 uncultured Candidatus Saccharibacteria bacterium
CAGAGCAGGTCCATACACCTCAGCAGTTTGATTTGATCTCATTAGAATTGCGCTAATTAAGTCTATTATATAGACATAATTCGCACATTGCTATGGTTGTCGATATATATCACCCCATCGTTGCAATCTATCTCTTTTTCGTAATCGGACGACTTAATTACTATCTTCCCAGCAGCCAATAAAGACATTAAATTCATATGTCCCTCTAGCACAGTAATTACCCCAGTCTGAGTCGGCAGAGTTAAAGAAACTACATCATTCAGACTCAATAGCGGTTGCTCCTTATTGTTACTCGCGATAGTTAGATTAATCATTGTCGCTAGATTCTGCTGCTTTAATTACCTGATCTATATTACCCTTCATATAGAAATGCGGTTCTGCAATATAGTCTAATTCACCAGAAATGATTTGCCTAAAACCCTCTACAGTCTCTTTAGTTGTCACATACTGACCCGAGTTACCTGTGAACTGTTCGGCCACAAACATCGGTTGCGAGAAGAATCTCTGCACTTTTCTTGCTCTAGAGACTATCAAACGATCTTCTTCTGAAAGCTCTTCTAGTCCTAAGATTGCGATAACATCTTGTAGATCTTTGTAACGCTGTAATACGTTTTGAACTTCTCTAGCTACTTCGTAGTGATCTTTACCTACAACCTCTTCTGTAAGCACTGTAGATGTAGAGTCAAGTGGATCTATCGCTGGGAATATTGCTAGCTCAGCTAATCCGCGGCTTAGCACAACAGTAGAGTCCAAATGGCTAAATGTTGTCGCTGGAGCAGGGTCAGTAAAGTCGTCTGCTGGAACATACACTGCTTGCACAGATGTAATAGAACCCTTATTGGTAGATGTAATTCGCTCTTGCAAGCCACCCATTTCTGTAGCCAATGTAGGTTGATATCCCACTGCAGAAGGAATTCGACCGAGCAGAGCAGACATCTCAGAACCGGCTTGGGTAAACCTAAAAATATTGTCGATAAACACCAACAAATCCTTATTTTCTTTGTCTCTAAAATATTCAGCCATTGTCAGAGCTGAAAGAGCAACTCTTGCACGAGCTCCAGGGGGTTCATTCATTTGACCAAATAGTAGAACTGTCTTGTCTAATACACCTGCTTGCTTCATCTCTTCGTATAAATCATTACCTTCTCTGGTACGTTCTCCAACTCCAGCAAACATTGAATATCCATTGTGTTCTGCGCCGATATTTCTGATTAATTCTTGAATCGTTACTGTTTTTCCTACTCCAGCTCCGCCAAACAGTCCGACTTTTCCACCTTTTACAAATGGAGCTATTAAGTCGATAGCTTTGATTCCTGTCTCTAAAATCTCTAGCTTCGGAGACTGATCCTTAAAACTTGGAGCTTCTCTGTGAATCGGCATTCTCTCTGTTTTGGCATCCAAATCAGGCATCTCGTCTATTGCCTCTCCCAGCACATTGAACATTCTGCCCAAAGTCTTCATTCCTACTGGCACAGAAATCGGTGCACCTGTATCGGCGACTTCATCGCCTCTTGCCATCCCCTCAGTGCTAGTCATTGCAACTGTACGAACCGTATTGTTTTGCAGATGCTGTTGTACCTCAAGCACAACGCGCTTACCATTTACCTCTAACTCGAGTGCGTTGAGTAGGTCTGGCATTAATTCTGCAAAGTATACGTCTACAACTATTCCGCGAATGGCTACTATTTGTCCTGTATTTTTCTTATTCATATGATTTTTATTAACTCTGTAATGCGTTTACGCCAGATACAATTTCTGTAATTTCTTGAGTAACAGCTGCTTGTCTGGCTTTGTTATATTTTAGTTGTAACTCATCTAAGATATCCCCTGCTGAATTACTTGCTGTCTGCATAGCCATCATCCTGCTTGATTCCTCGCTAGCTTTAGCAGAGTCTGCAGCATAGTTGATGATTGCTTCGAGCAACATCGGAAACAACTTTTCGATTACTTCTTTTTGATTAGGTTCAAATTCGAATTCTGTAGCTTCCTCAGTCTCTACCGCAAAATCTCCTTCCATTCCCAACAGAGCAGAGCTATCGAATGGAAGCACTGGTAACTCTATCGGAGTTTGATTGAATGCACTTTTATAGCTGGTAAATAAAAGCTTTACAGATCTGAACTCCCCTTTTTTATATCTACTTATCCAGTTTTCAACTAACTCTTTTCTGAACACACTATCTTCTAGATGATTCGCCTCGTCTATACTACTTACTTGGTCTTTAAGCCCAATTAAGAGTTTCTTACCTATTATATGTACTTCTTGATTAGGCTCTCTCTTAGAAGCTGCAAACTTAACCATCTTTGAATTGTATCCACCGCATAAACCTCGATCTGATGCTATTACTACAAGTAGTGAATTCCTCGCCTTAGTATTTTGCCTTGTAAGCGGATGAGAGTCTTTTTCTATTTCTAAATTTGCCAACATTTCTAACCCAATCTTTAGTACAGCTCGGCTAGAAGCAATTTTATCTGTAAATTTTTTAAGTTTTGCTGCAGCAATTAACTGCATTGCCCGGGTAATCTTCTTGGTATTGCTTACCGATTTTATTCTTACCTTGAATGCTTTAGCGTTTGGCATATTACTCTTTATCCGCGCTTAAGAAATTCTTGATAGTCTGCTTCAACTTATCTTCTAACTCATCAGACCATTCACCTGCCGCCAACTTCTTAAGCAAATCAGAGTGAACATTTGTCATAAACTCTCGCAGATTTAACTCAGTCTGTTTAATGTCTTTTTCTTCTACCTTATCAAGCATTCCCTGACTGGTGGCATAAATAACTGCAATCTGCTGGGCTACACTAACAGGACTAGCTGGGGCCTGTTTCACCACCTCATTAAGTCTACGACCTCTGTGAAGTACCTGCTTGGTGGCATCGTCCATATCGCTACTAAACTGAGCAAAGGCTTCTAGTTCTCTGAACTGCGCGTGCTGAAACTTTAGCTTTCCGGCAACTTTCTTCATTGGTTTTAGCTGAGCATCTCCACCAACTCTAGAGACTGATAGACCAATATTTACAGCAGGACGAATACCCTTATAGAACAGATCTGACTCTAAGAAAATCTGCCCGTCAGTAATCGAAATTACGTTGGTCGGGATATAAGCGCTCACATCACCTGCCTGAGTTTCGATAATAGGCAAAGCTGTAATAGATCCTCCTCCGTATTTGTCATTGTACTTAACTGCACGCTCTAATAGCCTTGAGTGTAGATAGAACACATCCCCTGGAAATGCCTCACGTCCTGGGGGACGTCTTAACAGCAAGGACATCTCACGATAGGCATTTGCTTGTTTGCTTAAGTCATCGTAAATCACCAACACATCTTTACCTTGCTCTGCAAAGTATTCTGCTATTGCAGTACCAGTATAAGGAGCAAGGTAGAGCATAGGAGCTGGCTCAGAAGCTGTAGCTCCGACTACGACTGTGTAGTCTAGTGCGCCTCTTTCTCTTAGCATCTCTACAGTCTGGGCAAGTTTAGAACGCTTTTGCCCTACAGAAACGTAAACACAGATCACGTCCTGATCATGTTGATTCAGAATAGTATCGATAGCAATGGTTGATTTACCTGTCTGACGATCCCCAATAATCAATTGTCTCTGCCCTCTGCCGATAGGAATTAAGGCATCGATCACCTTGATTCCTGTTTGCAGTGGCTGTGACACTGACTTTCTAGTCATAACTCCAGGTGCAATCCTCTCAATTAACATATCCTTATCACCCTGAACTTTACCTAACCCATCAATTGGTTTACCTAATGCGTCTACAGTTCTTCCCAACATGTCTTTTCCTACGTTCACAGAAAGAATTTGTTTACTTCTGGTTACTAGATCTCCTGATCTGATACCGGAATATTCTCCTAATGCTACAACTCCTACTAAATCCGGCTCTAAGTTAAATGCGATTCCAGTTTCTCCTCCCTGAAAATTTACTAGCTCATTAAACTGAACTTTAGTTAATCCATTAACCAACACAACTCCATCTTTTACCTCAACAACTGTTCCGGCGTCCTGCAACTTAGGATCTGCCTTGTTAAAGCTCTCGACTGCTACTGCAACTGGGTTGATTATTTCGTTGGTGTTATTCTGCATACTTTACTAGTAAATGTTTCTGTAAATCTGTAATTGATTTTTCGACTGTTGCGTCGAAAACTTGGTTTCCGGTATCTACTTTTATCCCGCCAATTAATGTTTTATCAACAATAAACTCCACACTCTGACTTTTGAACAACTTAAGCAGTCGGTCTTTTACATCGGTTGTGAGCTGTCTTGCCGAAGATACTTTAACCATTTAATTGATTTTCTAAAGTGTCTAAATATGACTTAATCAATCTGGCATCTTCCTCCTCGTCGATCTCTTTCTCTACAACCTTACGGGTAGAGCTGATCGTGAGATCAACAACTCGCTGCTTTAGTTCATCTACCATCTCGCTCTTTTCGGTTTCTAACTTCTTCTTAAAATCAAGATATTCCTTTTCGGTTCTTTGCTTAGCTTGGTTCCTAATCTCGACAGATTGAGCTTCTGCAGTTTGTTTTGCTTCTCGCACTATCTTATCTGCCTCTTTTTCTGCTTTGGCAATAATATCTTGATAGTAAACTGTGGCATTCTCACGTTCAAAACTCAAACGTTCTGCGTCTTCACGGGCCTGATCCTCTCTAGCTTGTCTTTCTTCGATAATCTTAGCGAAAGGCTTTAGCAGGAATCTACGTAAAACGTAGAATACCACCAAAAAGTTTATGGCACTGAATATAGCAACTTGTGGATTGATAAGATCTCCAATCTGCATTACAGCAATAGGAATGCTAAGAATGCGTATATAGCGGTTGTCTCAACCAATGCAACAGAAATAACCATTCTTCCAAACAAACCGTTCAAAAGTTGAGGATTACGTCCAATTGCATTAAAAGCACTAGAGATAACCATTGCCTCACCGATAGCTGACGCCATCATTGTGATTATAACAATACCTTTAGCGAAGTAACGTGCACTTTCTGGATCCATACAATTAAATATTAATGATTAAATAAGTTAATTTTGTCTAATTTTCGTCGTCGTATTCAGTTAAAAAGCCCGCGTAGTAAGATGCACTTAGTGCTCCAAATACAATAGCTTGCAGGATTCCTGTAAATAAACCGTACAGGATTAGCGGTACCGGCAATAATAACCCGAAAAACGTGAAAAGCATAGCACCGATGATCTGTCCGGACAGGATATTACCAAACAAACGCATCGAAAGTGAAATAACTTTCGAAAACTCTCCCACTATATCTAGTAGAGCCACAAATGTTTCTATAAATTTAATAAAAGCTTCTTTGGGATTGGTAATCAAAGTCTTTATTAGTGTTCCAATCGGCAAAAACCCATGAAAATGGGTGATAGGACCTTTCTTAGAGATAGCCAACACATGAGTATTAAATACCACAACCAAAGCCAATCCCACCACAATGCTCAGATCTGAAGTAGGAATTCTTACCAATGGATTTTCGCCCCCAACCCTCAAAGATTCTAGAATTGGAATCGTTAATAGTGAATTGGATATAAAGATGTATACAACAATAGTAAATATCATTGGCATTATCTGAAGTGTGACTTTTTCGTCTCCCGCGATTTCTTTCATGAAATCGCGAATTCCTTCGTAAATGACTTCAAAGCCAGCCTGAATTTTACTTGGAGTCTCTGAAGCAGGTTTTAGACTAAGGCTCACAAGTGCAATCAGTCCCAAGATGATTAGATCTAGAAGTACAATTCCCACAATGGAATCTGTAATTGGAAAACCCCCAATTTCGATTATGGTATTAGCTATTACTGGATTCATCTATTTGTTCGGCTATCTGTTCGTCTTTATTGGTAAGTAATATTCTGGTCAAAACTACCCACTGTGTGACTATTATTATTGTAGGAAGAACTATTGTAATTATAGGCTTTGTACCTAGTTGGTCGTCTAGAAATAAACCCAAAAGCATCGAACCAATTGCGGCAAATCCAAAAATCCCCACAAGCCCGATTGCCTTAAAAAAATTCATTTTAGTCTTGTCTGTATTAGTGTTTTGCATTCAATGGTGATAATAGCTTTAAGAGGTGTTAAAAGCAAGTATAGAAAGCTGAGACATAGGCTTCAAAAATACTTATACTGAAAATATGATAGAAAACAATCAAACCAGTTTAAGCACTGCAGAGGCAAAAGCACTTCTTTTACAGCACGGACCAAATATTGTTGGAGAAGAAAAGCAGCTTCAAGCACTAAAAATCTTAGCAGCACAATTGAGGAGTGCTCTGATCTACGTTCTAATCGGTGCAGTTATTATTTCTTTCTTATTAGAAGACTATAAGGATGCAATAATCATTTCTTTGGTAGTTGTACTCAATGTACTAATTGGTTTCGTTCAAGAATATAGGGCAGAAACTTCATTAAAAGCATTAAATAGCAAAATATCTAAAGAAACAAAAGTAATAAGAGATGGCAAGCAATCACTTATTGCAACTAGTGATATTGTGCCGGGAGATTTAGTTGTACTTGACGCGGGCACAAGAGTTCCTGCAGATGGTCGAATCATAGGATTCAACGAACTGGAAATAGACGAAGCTGTATTGACAGGGGAATCAGAACCCGTCACGAAAGATCTCTCTGAAGAAGAGAGAAGCATTGTTTACAAAGGTAGTTTAGTTGTAGGTGGAACAGGGATGTTTAGAGTAACTCTTACAGGAGCTGCAACAAAGTTTGGCCAGATCGCAAAATCCTTACAAAGTAGCGCGGATGTAATTACCCCTGTTAAGAAAGAAATTGTAAACATTAGCCAGGTCGTAATTTACTTTGTGGTGTTTGTATCTGCTGTAATAGCACTAGTCGGTTTTAGTAGAGGACTAGAGCTTGAAGAAATCTATAAGACTATTGTTGCCTTAGGAGTAAGTGTAATTCCTGAAGGACTGTTAATAGCCTTTACGGTGACGCTTGCAATTGGAATGAACAGAATCATGGCTAAAGG
>CAYGMI010000025.1:6990-15746 GCA_964351125.1 uncultured Candidatus Saccharibacteria bacterium
AAAACAGGAACACTAACTAAAGGTGAGATGCAGGTGATCGAGACCAGCTTTAGTGACGATGAAATTGGAATGAAGGCTCTTGTATATGCAAACAATAATAACAACTTCATCGATAAAGCTATCCAACAGTATGTTTATTCTATGCATGGGGACAGCTGGTTTAATGAAGTTCAGACATTGCGCCAGAAGTTGTTTCCATTTTCTTCGGCAAATAAGTACTCTGCAGCACATGCAGAAGAGAAGTTATTCGTTGTAGGAGCTCCAGAAGTTGTGTCAGAAAAGTGTCTAGGTAGTCAAGATGCAATCAACAGAAGAGCAATAGAATATGCAGAAGAAGGTTATAGGGTTTTAGCTGCAGCATACAAAACCTATTACGACGTTAACCCTGACCGTAGTGACATCTATGAGCTTACTTTCCTCGGATTTATTTTAGTAAAGGATCCACCGAGAGAAAATCTAGAACAGTACCTATCTGCAATAAACTCAGCAGGTATAGACATAAAGTTAATAACTGGGGACTTACTTCAAACCACTAAATCGGTGCTAGAAGAAATTAGAGCAGAGATACCCGCAGATGCCTACATATCAGGCAAAGAACTCAGAGAAATAGTTAATGATACTGAATTCGATAAGATCGTTTTAGAAAAACAAGTGTTCTATAGAACCTCTCCTGATCAAAAACTAAGTATCGTAAAGAGTCTACAAAGATCAGGAAAGAAAGTAGCTATGATGGGTGATGGTGTAAACGATGCCCCAGCTCTTAAGGCTGCGGAAATTGGGATAGGTGTTGATAATGCTACCGATGTTTCTAAAGAAGTATCAGATATTGTCTTAATAGATACAGACTTTAAAACTATTGTTTATGCCATATCAGAAGGTAGAGGAGTATTTGATAATCTACGCAAAATTGTTACCTATTTGCTTTCTACAAGCTTTACCAACACTACATTGATAATACTAGCAATTATCGCTAGTTTGCCACTTCCTATTACGCCTGTACAGATTCTCTGGATCAATCTAGTCGAGGATGGTTTTCCGGGGTTAGCACTTGGCTTTAATAGGCCAAATAAAGATGTACTTAAGCGCAAACCACGTAAGAACCAATCAATCTTTGATTCAAAGGTAGTAAGTACGATGGCAATTATAAGCTTAGTTACATCCATCTTATACTTTTTCGTGTATTCTAGACTTTTAGAATCGGGGAGTTACTCAATTGAGCAACTGCAGAGTATTACATTTGCGAGCATTGGATTAACCACTCTTTTCTTTATGTACTCTGTGCAGAGCATTGAAAGTAACATTTGGAACAAAGAAACCTGGAGCAATAGTTATGCTAACCTGGCATTTGTTTCAGGGGTATTAATCACTGCCGCATCGATATATTTACCATTCATGCAAGACCTATTGGGAACTGTTTCGCTAGGAACATACCAGATTTTGCTAGTAGTAGGGTTATCTATTGTTCAACTAGCAATAATAGAGGCAATCAAGTGGATCGCTCACCAGACTAAACTGTTCTAAACCAGATGTAACATTGCCGTACATAATACTGCAGGCAAACAAAGTAAAAGGACATTGAAATGCCTAAAACTGTACTCATAACCGGTGCAACAGGTTTTGTAGGAATCCATCTTGTCCGAAAATTCTTGGCAGATGGATATATCGTTAAATGCCTAGTTCGCGATCACAAAAAGCTGCAACGCCAGCTAGGCAAAACATTCTTTGATGTACTTGTTGGCGTTCTAGATCTAAATAATCCAGACCCCAAAGAATTCAACGGATTCGATTTAGTAATCCATAATGCAGGAGCCACCAAAGCTTTAAGTCTGGATGAGTTCATTCAGGTTAACGCCACCGGTACACTAAATGTGGTAAATGCCGTACTACAGGCAGGTTCTTGCAAAAGATTTGTATACATCAGCAGTATCGCTGCCGGTAGTCCTTCTTTTGTTGGTCACCGTGAGGACGAGAAAAGTCATCCTGTATCGGATTACGGTCGGTCCAAGTACCTAGCTGAGAATTATATTGTAAAACATCTGTACGATGTTATTCCCTATACAATACTCAGACCAGCTGCAGTATATGGGGCAGGGGACACTGAACTGATTCAAATCACAAAAATCATTAAAATAGGACTGATCCCCAGCTTTGAGTTTAATGATAATCAAGTGTCACTTATCTATGTGAGGGATTTAGTGAATGCTACTAGCTACCTTTCTACTTGTCTTGGAGCAATGGATATGAAAATTAATGTTGCGTATCCAGAAAATCTGAGTCTAAGAGAGTTCCTCGAGTATAGTGCGAGCCTACTAAAGCCGTCAGCGAGAACTTTCAAAGTCTCAAATACCATACTTAGGTTGCTGATAGAAACAAATAAGTTTATAGGCGATTGCTACGACGCACCAGTAATGATGACTCCATCAAAACTAAAGGAGTTAAGTAGCAGTTGGGCAGTCAACACATCAAAATTAACAAGCTTGGGCTTTGAACCAGCATATCGTTTCAAAACAGGGTGGAAATTGACTCTGCTTGGCGAAGCAAACTGATTAAATAAAGGCGTCTGAATAAGGCGTCTTTTACTTTCTAACCTATAGTCGTATATCCTATAATGTGATAAAATCTGGCATGAATATATATGCAACAAGCGCTGTAAAAAAAGCAAAGTATTTTGTACTGGCTACATTTTCGTTGCTCACAACCTTACTGTTAGCCAGAATACTAACTTATTTATTTGGCTTTAGCATAAATCCAATTTATAGAAGCTACACAGATGGAGTACTCAGACTCGTCCCAGGCTACATGGAAGATGTTGATTTCTCTACGATCGGAGTTGATCTGCATGCAATCATGGGCATCTGTTTCTTTGCATTGTTTACTTTCGGGATATATAAGATCATTCCAAAGCTTTTTAGGGTATATAAACCAGCAAAAGTGCTAGGTATCGTGGACACCTGGACTCACTTCATGTTCTTTAGTCTTTCGTTCGGATTAGTTATCGAAATGATAGAACTAAATCCAGGAAGTTCGATTATCACCGATTTTTGCCATCAACTTGTAACGTTTGCAGCTAGTGGTAGCGTAATTAACGAAATCCACCTGAACACACTATTCTTAATGATAGTAGTAATCCTGATCGGAATCCTGAGTGATTTACTACTAAAGATGAAGTTTCCACTACTAAGACACGAGCTTGTTGCTCCTATACTCGAACTTCAAGACTTTGAAGTTATAGCTACACTAAATTGGCCAAAAATTGAGGTAATAAGTAACATCGGATTCTTAAGAAACATTAAGTCAGACGCTAAAGAAAAGTATCAAGAAATTAGTGGTGGACTTCACCTCGATCAGCTTCACCCTAAAAAACTGGTAGCTTGGAAGAGCTGGTTAGAGTATATAGAGGCTTAAGGGATACGAAAAAGTATATTTCCTGATAACGCCCGTCTCCGAGTGGTATACTCAGACGATTATTCACCTATATGTTTAAAGATACCGTAAAACTGAGAATAGCTGGCGGACACGGCGGTGCAGGAGTAGTACGATTCGATGAGAATCTACGCCCTGCTGGCGGAACAGGTGGTGATGGAGGTAACGTCTACTTACAAGGTTCAGAGAGCATTTACGACTTTAAGCGCTATCCAAATAATGCCCTCTACAAAGCAGAGAACGGTAAGCCAGGCGGACCAAATAATCAAATTGGCTCTAAGGGAGATGACCTGATAGTTTTAGTACCACTAACTACCGTAGTCTATGACAGTGAAGGCAACAAAATCCTAGAGATAAATAGCCACAACGAGAAGAAATTACTATTCAAGGGCGGACGAGGAGGACTTGGCAACGGATACTTCAGAGGTAAAGGTGCTTCACGTAAAGAAGAAACTACAGAAGCTAAAGAAGGTGAATCTATGAAAGTTAGACTAGAGCTGGAGTTAAACAGTGACGTGATATTCATAGGATTACCAAACGTAGGAAAGTCCTCAATTCTGGGAGAACTTACAAATGCAGATGCAAAAGTTGCCCATTATGCTTTTACTACGATTGATCCTCAACTAGGAAGAATGGACGGAGTAACACTTATGGATCTACCTGGTCTAATCGAAGGTACCTATGACGGAAAAGGTGTAGGAACAAGTTTCGCTAAACACACACGCAGAACAAAAATCGTCGCGCATTTCTTGAGTGCGGAGTCGCCAGATATAATCGCAGACTACAAATTAATTCGTACGGAGTTAGAGAATATAGACCCTGAACTCGCTGCAAAGCCTGAGATAATCGTTATCTCTAAATCTGATGCAAAAACTAAGAAAGAACTTACTGATCTGAAGAAGCTGTTCAAGAAGAAAGAAGTACAGTTTGTGAGCATCATCAACGACGATCAGCAGCTAGAATTACGTAAGGCTTTTAAAGAACATGCTAAAGCTTGAACATGTTTCTAAAATCTACCACGAAGAGCTATTCTCAGATATCACCTTTGTGCTTGGAAACAGAGAAAAGGTAGGACTTGTCGGCCTAAACGGTTGTGGAAAATCTACACTTCTTAAAATAATCACTGGAGAAATAGAGCCCACAAATGGAGGAGTGGAAATTTCTCAAGAGAGATTAGGTTACCTTCCCCAACAGTTTGACTTATCAAATGGCAATTCGCTAATGCTTGGGGAATATATGGAGTCACTTGTAGACTATAAACAACAAGACTTATGGAAGGTCGAAAAGACATTAGGCAAACTGCAATTTGGGGAGATTGATGAATTCAAACTTCTAGATACTTTCAGCCCTGGCCAAATAATGAAACTATACTTAGCTAAAATAATGTTGGCAGATCCAACAGTGTTACTCCTAGACGAACCCACAAACCACCTAGATATTGAAGGAATAGAGTGGCTAGAAAAATTCATTTCCAGCTTTAACGGAATAGTGATTATGATTTCTCATGATAGAGAGTTCTTAAATGCCGCCACAGATCATATACTCGAGATCGACGAGGGGAAACTACACACCTATATTGGCAACTATGATGCCTATGTGGACGAAAAACTGAAGAGGCTAGAAGAACGCAAAAAACAAATAAAACTTCAAGAAGGTAAACGCAAAAAGTTTGAAGACATGATCGCTCTCGCCAAGAAGCAAGGGAGTGGGCTTAAGCAGGCTAAAAAGATATCTTCCGCAAAGAAGAGGATGGAGAGAGAAGTCCTAAAGAACGAGCTGTACGAGTATAAAAAGAAGGAGATAAAGGATCTAGAAATTACAGGATCTGTACACAACAATAAGCAGATACTTGGAATCAAGAACCTATCCTACAGCTACCATGATAGCTATCCAATTCTTGAGGATCTTGAGCTAGAAATATTTGGTTCCGAAACCCTATGGCTCTATGGGCCAAATGGCACAGGTAAATCAACCCTACTAAAACTCATTACTGGAGCATTCACTCCGAGTAGCGGTGAGGTCAAGTGGGGCAAAAATGTCAGATGGTCCTACTTTGCTCAAGATCAGACAAACCTTGATATTGAAGATTCCGTACAAGACTACTTCTTTAACCAAACAAATGTTGATTGGGGCAGATCTTACGGGGTATTAGAGAAATTCATGTTTGATACTAACCTCAGAGACAAAAGAGTGGTCGACCTAAGCCCTGGACAGAAGGCCAGATTAACATTCGCCATTTTTGCCCAAAAAGAATTCGAATGCTTAATTCTGGATGAGCCTACTAATCACTTAGACATTGAGACAAAAGAGTCGATTGAGGTTGCACTTAGAGAATACCAAGGAGCTATTATTTTGGTTTCGCACGACAGATACTTCGCTGAGCGACTTCAGCCGGATAGGATTGCTACTATTCGCAATAAGTCGCTTTTATGTCAAAGATATCTTACCAGATGATTAAGGAGCTTTACGAAAGTTCGAACAGCAAGTCTTATGGTCCTCATTTCGCAATAATGAACCTTGCAGTCAGTAGCAAAAAAGAACTGTTCGGGGAAAGAATCTGCTGGAGCAAAAAAGCTCACTGGTTCGAAAACACCTATACGCTCACCATGTGGTTGAGCGAACTTGGTTACGATATGAATATCAAAAACTGGTGAGTAGCTCACCACACAGTGCCCCTGAAAAATGGGGTGCTTCCTTGTCTATTGGAATTTATTGGTGGAATACATATCCCAAACAAAGTTCAACTTTGTTTGGCTCCGCAGATAGGACTCGAACCTATAACCTGGCGATTAACAGTCGCATGCTCTACCATTGAGCTACTGCGGAATCATGGTATGTTGCCCTAAGGCGTGCTGTGATTATAAATCAAGTGGCGGTTCCAAGCAACCGCTTGCTGACGCTCCTTCTTAGTGTTAGATTTCTTTATCTTAATATATTCTATGAAGAACCCGTTAATAGTAGTAAGCATTACATCTCTAGCAGTCCTACTCGTTGCAGCTGTCGCAATAATCGTCGGTAGTCGAAATACTTTTGAGGTAGAAGATACAATTACTTTCACACTTGGAGACAATTCTGACCCTGATGGGAATGTAGCTGTGAGTCCTCCAGTAATATATTTGGACAACCTGAATCCTGGAGAAGAGTACTCTCAAGAATTTAGTGTTTACTATGCAGGTTCGCCAAGTGAGTTTACTGTAGATCTACTTAATTTTGATATCAATAGAGAAGACTGTAGTGACAGAAGACCAACATTCGAAGTAGCTACTGGCAATTCTTTTAAAGACAACTTTAAAGTTAGAGGATTCAAGATGATAGAAGTAGATTCTTCGCAAAGAGAGGCCAGTTTCGAGCTGAGATTCATCCCTATCAAAACAGAACAGACGTATTGGGCTGGAATCAACATTTCCCCAGAAATTGCAAAGGAATCCGTAACTAGATCGATTTCTGCATTGGCATTCTTAACAGTTGGAGAAGAAAGGTCAGAGAGATGTCTAGTCGAGACGACCTAATACTACAAATTCACCTTTAAGCTTTTTGTCTTTATATTGTGCAGCAAGATCAGAGACTTTGCCGCGTACAACTTCTTCGTGCATTTTGGTAATTTCTCGGATTACTGCCACTTCTACATCTGAGCCAAGTGCAGCCTCAATATTCTTAAGAAGCCTACCTACTCGGTAAGGAGATTCGTAAACTATGAATGTAGCAGGTAATTCACCAAACTGCTCTAAGATCTTTTGCTGCTTACCATCTCCCCTTGGTAAAAATCCTAGGAAAGAGAACCTGTCGGTAGGAAGTCCCGAGATGGAGAGAGCAGCAATCACAGCTGAAGCACCAGGAATTGATACCACCTCGATGCCAGCTTCGTGAGCATCTCTTACTAGTTTGTATCCAGGATCAGAGATAGTCGGAGTACCTCGGTCAGAAACTAGGACTATATCCTCACCTTGCTCTAGTAAGCTGATTATCTGGGGCGAAACTCTATCGTGATTTTGATCACGGTAAGAGATCCAACTTGGTTTTGGAAGTTCCAACTTAGCAAAGAAGCTACCAACTTCTCGAGTATCCTCTGCAGCAATATACTGAGCTGACTTTAACTCCTCAAGTGCTCTGAGTGTGACGTCTTGTAGATTACCAATTGGTAGGCTGACGAGTTTTAGTTTCCCCTTTTCTTGCATTGCTGATTTTACACTAAAGCGGCGCACCGTGAGGTGCGCCGCTTCGAATTCTATAATTTACTGATTAGTCCTTAATCTCTAGAGTCAACAACTGATAACCATCATAGTCTAGAGTACTATAAAGTCTGTAATCTGTTTTTCTGCTTAGCTCAACTCTATACTTTGCTTGAGCATTCTGAAGGTTGAATCCATCAGTGAATACATCTACAAGTGGAGTACCTGCAGTAGACACATTAATTGTTGCCTTTTCTTTGCCTTGACTATGTAACAGGTCGTACACAACGTTATTAATTGTCACTTCAATGAATGGTGTGTCATCTTCCATTACGAGTTCTGCTGTCGCATTTGGAATGAATGAGCTTCCAACTCCACGAATCGCCCAACTGAACAGGAACGAAGTACCATCATCACGATAGTAATAGGTCTCACTTATCAAGTTGTCACCCGCAGCCTCGTTAGTTACATATTGTTTATTCTGTGAATAGCTGTTGTCGTAATTGTTTCCTGATGGAGCGCCATTATCAACAGGAGTCTGAGTCTCTGGCTCGGTAACTTCTGGTTCTTCCACTTCAGGCTCAGTTACTTCTGGCTCTACTGGTATTGCCAACTGAGCATCTGTCTTTATATCGAGTACAACAGTGTCAGCACCATCAATAAATACTGAGTACTTACTATCCGCTTTTAGAGACAAGACAAAGATAACTTCCTCACCGCTGCTTGATCCTGTAATAGACTGCACATTACCTGCACTCAAAGGAATGGTTTGCAGTAGACTTTGTTCTGAAGTAATACCGCTAAATGTTATTGTAACTTTTCTGGCTGAGTAGGCTACATCAACCTGAGGAAGACCACTGGTCAAACCTGTTAGCTCCCAACTTGTTCGCGTAAATGACTGATATACATCATGAGATAGCAACGAAATCTTTACATTCTCAGTCGAATTTGAAGAACTACCTAAAGATGAACCATCGGTTACGTAGCTATCGTTTGGACTAAGAGAATCAGCTGTACTATCTGACTTAGTAACAGTACTGATTCTTGTATTTTCTATTTGCTCAGGAGTATCGTCTGCAGTGTCATCCACTGTATCTACAACCTCTGGACCTGAATTAACATCATTGTTAATGAAGTTCTCAATTAGAAATAATGAACCAAGCC
>CAYGMI010000025.1:15756-18336 GCA_964351125.1 uncultured Candidatus Saccharibacteria bacterium
CGTAATATAGATTAATATCTTTCTAACGTTTCGACTTCCACCACCTACCTCCATATCTCGCTTCACGGTAAATCTAACCGGTTCGTTGAGTTTCGGTGCTGAGCCACCTGCTGCTGACGCTGGCATAGCAGGCTTTGCTGCTATTGGTGTTGTAGTTGTGCCGCCGATTGGAGCACGCGCAGAGCCCAATCTTGCAGAACCGATACCGGAATTTGTTCCTGTATCAGATGATGCTGCTTGTCTTGCTGCAGCTAATGCCTTGGAACCTGATGTTGATGTTGCCATAGTTTTAGTTGATGATTTAGTAGATGTTTTTTTTGTTTCTTTAGTGTCTTTTTTAGTAGTTTTTGTTTTTGTAGACTTTTTAGGCTTTTCGTCTTTAGCCTCTGCCTTTTTTCTGGGCATTGTAATTAGTTAATAGGTGCTACCCCCAGTATAGGCAAAAACGTGTTAATGAGCAAATCCAGCAAGGAGAAACCAAATCATGTTAAAATGATTGGTCAATAACCGAACCTATGGAAGACATAATTAAAGTAAGAGGTGCCAGAGCCCACAACCTCAAAAACATCGACGTAGACATCCCCAAACACAAGCTAGTTGTAATAACTGGCGTATCAGGTAGCGGAAAATCTTCGCTTGCCTTCGATACAATCTATGCTGAAGGGCAAAGAAGATATGTGGAGTCTCTTTCGGCGTACGCAAGACAATTTTTAGGTCTAATGGAAAAGCCAGACGTAGACCTAATAGAAGGTTTAGCGCCTGCAATCTCAATCGATCAAAAATCTAGTGGACATAACCCTAGGTCGACTGTAGGAACTGTTACAGAAATCTATGACTATATGAGGCTCCTGTTCGCCAGGGCTGGACATGCTCGTAGTCCCGTGAACGGCAGAAGACTTCGTCAACAAACTGTCGAAGAGATTGTAGATACTGTAGTTAAATTTCCTGATACTTACTCTAAAGACAAGGTCAGAATTCAGATTTTGGCTCCACTAGTTAAGGATAGAAAAGGTACTTATGAAGAACTGTTTAACAGATTACTAGCCCAAGGATATGTCAGAGCAAGGGTAAACGGTAAGATTTACAACCTAGACGAAGACATATCTTTAGATAGATATAAAAAACATACAATCGACTTGGTCGTAGATAGGCTTGTCGTAGATAAATCTAAGTCAAACGAAGAAGAGTTTTTAAAGAGACTTGCTGATTCCATCGAGCTCGCCCTAAACCTTGCCGACCAAGAACTACTAATAAATTTGGTAGATCAAAGTAAAGAAGAGAGTAAAGAGATAGATGTCTTCTTCTCTGAAAAGCTAGTAGACCCAGAAACTGGAGAATCTTTTCCAGAGGTAGAGCCACATAGTTTCTCGTTTAATTCTCCTCACGGAGCCTGCGAAAAATGTGCAGGTTTGGGCACTATCAAGGAGATTGACCCGAAGATGGTCTATAACCCGAGACTAACTCTATCTGAAGGCGGAATATATCCGTGGGCAAGAATGGCAGACAATCCGGATTCATGGAATATGCAGCTAGTAAGAGCCGTAGGTGAAGCCGAAGGGTTCTCTATTAAAGATAAACTAGGCGATCTAAAAGAGGAACATCTGGAACTCCTATTGAATGGTTCGGGAAAGAAAAAGTATAAATTTAAGTATACAAGTGTAAATACTGGCAGAGAAGGAAACTACGAAAACCAATTCGAAGGTGTGATTCCTAATCTAATGAGACGCTACAGCGAGACCGATTCTGATTATGTACGTGGAGAAATCGAAGAGTATATGAACGAGTTAGAATGTCCTGTCTGCAAAGGTCTGAGACTCAAGCGGGAGTCACTTGCGGTAACAATCCGTGGTAAAAATATTGTAGATATAACAGAAATGTCTATCTCTAACGCCTCAGAATGGGTCAACGCGCTTTCTGAGAATAGAGAAGTAAAACCGGAAACTGCTGCCAAGATAAAGGCATCTTCTCTGGAGACATTCTTAGGTTTTGAGCCTGCCCTGTTAAAAGATGACTTCTTGAGCGAACAAGAAAGAGAGATCGCCACGCAGATACTAAAAGAAATTGCATCTAGGTTGGGCTTCCTAGTTTCTGTGGGATTAAATTACCTAACGCTTGGTCGAACAGCCAAAACATTATCTGGCGGCGAATCCCAAAGGATTCGCCTAGCATCACAAATAGGTACAGGCCTAACTGGGGTATTGTATGTATTAGACGAGCCTTCAATTGGTCTGCATCAAAAAGATAACGACAGGTTAATCGACACACTTAAGAACTTGAGAGAGATGGGTAATACGGTAATTGTTGTCGAGCACGACGAGGACACAGTTAGAGTTGCAGATCATATAATAGATATAGGACCAGGAGCAGGAGAACACGGTGGCGAGGTTGTAGCAGTCGGAACAATCGACGATATAACCAAAAATCCGAAGTCACTCACAGGTCAGTACCTAAGCGGGGAGAAGCAGATCACTAGGGAAAGCATTACCAAGGATCTTGCAGAAATTGGCAGAACGAATGAACGCAAAAAGAACCACAACATGCTACGCCTATACGGAGTTGCTCACAATAACCTGCAAGCAA
>CAYGMI010000026.1:0-8952 GCA_964351125.1 uncultured Candidatus Saccharibacteria bacterium
TACCCAAACCACCTGTACCTGTTACTCCAGCTATTGCCCAGTAGTCCTGGCCTCCGATATTTTCTATGGTGACTGTGTATTGACCCGTAGTACCGAGAGGTAGATCAACGCCTGAGGCACAGCTAGTATTTACCTCGCTTAGGTTCGTTGCACCTGGACATATTCTTACCTGAGATTGTGCGGGAAGCTTTGGAACATACAAGGTGTAATCAGCTGCCGCACCCGCTCTTGTAGTTAAATTATGCACGAATGCTTTTCCTGTACCTATATCACTACCTCCTACCAATGCGCTACCCCAATCTCTATCGGTCGTTATATCTACCGAAATATCAGCGATAGGAATGCTACCTGTAGTCAGTTGAATCCTGACAGGTATCATAGAACCGTTGTTTAATTCAGAAGAGATCGTTACATCACTTAATGTACTGAGATTAACACCTTCTAGAATCCCTCCATCAATATTAGTAATCGCGGTTGGAGTATCAGGATTGTATTTGGCTACAAAACCATCCTGAAAGTTAGTTGCTACAAGAGTATCTCCAGAAATTGTATTTTCTGAATCAAAATCGACAGTACCAGAGTATTTACCAGAGACATATATATCCCCTGCATCTTCTATTACCTCGTTTATTCTTGATCCTCCACCAGCACTTATAATGTTTAGCCACTGCATTGTTCCATTAGAACCTGCATACTTTACCAAGAACATTCCATTTATCACTGTGGTGGTATCACCTACAGTAACATTCAAACTATCGTAATCAGTACTTGGTGCGCCTGAATGGTTACCTGATGCATATACATCTCCAGAGGAATCTAGTCCTAAACCAAAGGCACCACCTGAACCACCAGAATCATTTATTGTCTGCAACCACTGAATAACACCACTACTATTATATTTCACAACAAATGGATCTATAAAAGTTGATGTCCTTGTATCGCCAGAAACAACATTATCAGTATCAAAATCTATCGAGGTACCTTGATATTGTCCAGCTCCAAACACATTGCCTGAGCTATCAACCTCTACATCCCTAAATAGCCCTGTTCCAGGAGACAACGTAATGACTCCTTTTACCCATTGCAGTACCCCACTGGAGTTGTACTTAGCTAAATAACCACCCTCACCTGAGAGAGTATCTCCTGATACCACATTGTCTCTGTCAAAATCTACTGACGGGCTATCGAATTTACCTGCAGCATATACGTTTCCTGAAGAATCTATTGCCACATTGTATCCTTGATCTCCTCCAGTTCCAGCTATAGCTTTTACCCATTGGATAGTACCGTTAGTGTCATATTTTGCTAGAAACGAATCATCAGAACCAAACCCAGTAAGACTATCACCCGCAACTACATTGTCTTCATCGAAGTCAACGGAACTATGATAAAAGCCTGTTACATAAACATTCGCTGAGGAATCTACCTCTAGTCCATAACCAATGTCATTTCCTGAAACTGCGGTACCCAGACCTTTTGACCACTGTAATACACCACTTGTATTGTATTTGACAATAAAAATGTCACCTCCTCCTGCAGATGTTTGCGTATCTCCTGAGATAACATTATTTTCGTCAAAATCCACAGTTCCAGAGAATATTCCAGTTACATAGACATTTCCAGTAGAATCCACTCCAATACCGTGTGCTCTATCTGTTCCCGTGCTTCCTACTGCATTTACCCATTGTAAAACACCACTTGAATTATACTTTGCTACTGCAATGTCAGAGCCTCCTGCAGAGGTATGAGTGTCACCTGCAATAACATTATCTTCATCGAAATCAATAGTCCCTCCTAGATCTCCTGCATAGTACGTATTTCCACTGCTATCTATAGCTACATCGTAACCTTCTTCAAAGCCTGAATCACCAATATCCTTAACCCAATCCAAATCTGGGTTACCGGCTGCTTCAATATTATTAGGGAGAATATATATACCAAAGGTATTTAGCGCCAGAAGAGCAACAAGAAAGCTCGGAAAGGCGTTTCTAAAAGGCATGCGTTTTTTCATTTTGTATAGTTTAATAGTTTGTGCGTTCTATACTACACAATAGTAGATATTGATGCAAAAGCACCCTTGAAATGAGGGTGCTTTTGATTATACTGTAGCGGTAGTTTAGAATGCAAAGTGAGCGAAAGCTTTGTTTGCTTCTGCCATTCTCTGAACCTCTTCCTTCTTACGAATAGCATTACCTTCGCCGTTGTAGGCATCGATAAGCTCTCTCGCTAGAACGCTTGAGTATGGTGTGTTCTTTCTTGCCTTTCTAGAAGAATCAATGATCCATCTGAAAGATAGAGCCATCTGTCTGTTCTCTGGAACAGGTGTTGGCACTTGCAAATTAGATCCACCCACTCTACGTGAACGAATCTCAATTCTTGGCTTAATATTCTTAAGCGCTTTTTCTAGAGCAACTACTGCTGACTCGCCTGTTTTCTCGGCAAGCTGTTCTAGTGCAGTGTAAACTACTTTTCTAGCAACAGTTTTTTTACCATCAAGCATAATGTAGTTGATCAACTTAGACACAGTTACGCTTCCGTAGATCTCGTCTGGTTGAATATCTCTCTTTGTAGCAGCTTTTCCTCGCATAGTTCTAAATTAATTAATAATGTATGTTTAAAATTTTTCGTTGATATTAGTATTTAACAATCAAAAAGCAAGAAACCGCTCGTCAGCGGCTTCTTGCACTGACATCTTCCCCTTATTCGTTAAATAAATTAACGGGGTACTCTCAGGTGCTACCTGAGCTGTCTCCTAGCTAGGATTATTAAATTATTGTTACTTTGGTTTGTCAGCGCCGTATTTACTACGCCCCTGTCGTCTACCATCGACAGGTGAAGCGTCATATACACCACGAACAACCTGATAACTTACACCTGGTAGGTCGGGTCTTCCACCTGCCCTCACCAAAACCATTGAGTGCTCCTGAAGGTTATGACCCTCACCTGGAATGTAAGCGGTTATAACCTGATTATTGGTTAGTCGCACTCTTGCTACCTTACGTAAAGCTGAGTTTGGCTTCTTAGGAGTCATTGTCCTAACGTTTAAGCAAACCCCGCGTCTGAAAGGATTTGGTTTATAGAAATACTTACCTCTCACACTATTATGATTAAAGTGCAGAGCCTTATATTTCACAGTTGAAGGAATGCTTAATCCCTTAAACCTTACCTGGCGTTTTTTTGGTTTTCGTCCTTTTCGAACTAATTGTGATATTCTTGCCATTTAATTCTTGTTAACTGAATCAGCTGAATCTTCCTGTGCTTCTACGGGTTCTAAGCCCATTGAGAAGTCAACAGAAGAATCTTCACCTCTTCTTTGTTTCATAAATACATCTCCTATTGGAACTGGGCGTCCGATTATAACATTCTCCTTCAATCCTCGTAAATAGTCTACTTTTCCGATCAATGAGGCATCAGTTAGAACTCTAACTTGCTGCTCGAATGATGCTGCGGACAAGAAGCTCTCAGTACGAAGTGAGGCGTTTGTAAGTCCCAATAGCACACGCTCATAAGCGACTTGCTGTTTTCCATTAGCTGCTAGTTGAGCATTTTCTTCGTCTAGGATTCCTGAATCAACGTATTCTCCTGCAAGATAATCGCTATCTCCGCCAGAAGTTACTTGTCCAAATCTAGACATTTGACGCACAATCAACTCTAAGTGAACATCATCTACTGGAATTCCATACACTGCGTATACTGCTTGCAACTCTTCGATAATGTATCTCTGAGCCTTCTCAATTCCTGCGTAGATTGCCAACTCTTTAGGGTCAACAGATCCGTAAGTGATTTGAGAACCTACTTCCACTTCTTGTCCATCCTCAACCATAATGCTGATTCTGTTCTCAACTTCGTATTCAGCTTCGATCTCTCTATCGATCAACAAGAATAGCTTGTTGTCTGCAAGTTCAATCTTACCTGCGTACTCCGCTCTTACTTCTGTGTCATCTTTCTTCATGATTAACACAGCACCTGATTTCACTTTATCTCCGCGCTTTACCATTGTGCGATCACCCTCTTCTAGAGTGTGAGTCTTTCGCATCTTCTTGGTAGAGCTAATTCGGATAATGAATCCATCTTCTTGTTCTACGATCTTTGCTGTTCCACCAATCTCGGCGATCAGAGCTTTTGCCTTAGGTGTTCTTACCTCTAGCAACTCTTCTACTCTTGGCAAACCTTGAGTAACGTCTCCACCAGCACGAGCGTCTGATTTAGACTTTAGAGTTAGCTGAGTTGTAGGCTCTCCCATTGCTTGAGCAGCTACAATTCCAACTGCCTCACCTAGCCTGATAGGCTCTCCGGTTCCGAAGTCGAATCCGTAGTCCTTAACACTCAATCCGCGAATAACGCTTGATGTAAGAGGTGAGTAAACTTTAACTCTCTCAATGTTCTCGTTTGCATCAATTTTCTCTGAAAGATCAACATCGATAGGGTCTCCTGCTGTTGCCAACATTTCTCCTGTTGTCGGATCTGCGATATCTTCTGCAAGATATCTACCTTTGATTCTACTTGCGAAAGGCTGAGCTCTCTTAGCATCTCTCTCTAGATAGATTCCTTCTCCTGTAGGTTCTACCTCACGTACAACTACATCCTGAGCTACATCTACAAGTCTTCTTGTTAGGTAACCTGAGTCAGCAGTTCTTAGAGCAACGTCTGCGAATGATTTACGTGTCTGACGTGCAGCAACGAAATACTCGAAGTTGTTTAGACCTCTGCGGTAGTTACCCATCAAAGGAAGATCAACCATCTTACCGTCAACGTCTGTTACTGTTCCTCTTACACCGGTAATATTCTTTACCCATGATGCTACAGGCACAGCTCCTGAAGAGTTTAGGTGAGTTAGGTTATTTGGTTTCTCTACAGCTTTATCCCAAACCCTCTCCCAAATTCCACCCTTACCCTCGTATGTTTCCATCCATTCCTCACGGCTTAGACGAGATAACTCATCTTGAGTGATCAAACCATCATAGTAATCAACAATCAGAGCATCTTCCTTCTCGCGGTAACCATCAAGCATCTCTTCTACCTCTTTATCAGCACCGAAGTCGAATTCTCCCATTGATACTGAAAATCCACTAAGTCCACCGAACTTAAATCCAAGGTTCTTAATGTTATCTAGAGCGGTAATAGCTTCTGTTCTTCCTATTCTGTTAAAGATATCAGAAGCAATCTTAGCAATACTCTTCTTGTTCTGAGTATCGTTAACATATCGGTACCCCTCTGGAAGAGCATCGTTAAAGATGATTCTTCCGATTGTAGTTGTAATCAACTCACCATTCATTACTATTCTGACTGGTTCGTATAGACTTACTGACTGCATATGGTACCTAGTTAAGGCTTCGTCAATGCTTGCAAATGCATGCTTAGCATCTGAAGGCTCTCCCTCCATAAATGTTAGAGAGTAGACTCCCATGGCCATATCTTTCGAAGCCTCCATAATTGGTTCCCCGTTAGCCATAGACAACATGTTGCTAGGAGCAAACATTCTGTTCTTAGTCTCTTCTACAGCTGCCTGTGAAAGAGGCAAGTGAACAGCCATCTGGTCTCCGTCGAAGTCGGCGTTGTAACCCTTACACATCATTGGGTGCAATTGAATTGCATTACCCTCGATTAGCTTAGGAAAGAAGGCCACAATTGACTGCTTGTGCAATGTTGGTGCACGGTTTAGCAATACTGGGCGATCCTTACTTACCTCATCTAAGATATCCCAAACTTCTGGATGCTTTTCGTTAAACAGCAATCTTGCTCTTGCTGGGTTTGAAGCCAATCCACGAGCGATAAGCTCACGAATAATGAATGGCTTGAACAGCTCTAGAGCTACATTCTTAGGAAGTCCGCACTGATCGTATCTAAGTTCAGGTCCTGGGCTGATAACAGCACGTCCTGAGTAGTCAACACGCTTACCAAGCAGGTTCTGACGGAATCTACCCTGTTTACCACGTAGCTGATCTGACAATGACTTGTAAGGCATGCTGCGTGAGTTTAGAGTAGGTGCCCCTGGTCTGTGACTGTTGTCGATAAGAGCGTCTACAGATTCCTGCAACATTCTCTTTTCGTTTCTCAAAATCACCTCAGGTGCTCCCAACTGAACCAATCTCTTTAGACGGTTGTTTCTGTTGATACATCTTCTGTAAAGATCGTTTAGATCAGAAGTTGCAAAACGTCCTCCAGGTAGCTGGATAATTGGACGTAGATCTGGTGGAAGTACTGGCACAACGTCCATCACAATCCACTCTGGCTCTACTTCTGCTTGATCCATTCCTTTGAATAACTTCTTTCTCTGAGTAGCTCTGTTCTTCTTGATCTCTGATTTTGTAGTAGCAATGATCTCTTCTAGGTCAGCAATTTCTTTCTTTAGATCGATAGTCTGTAGAAGTGCTCTTACAGCATCTGCTCCCATTCCTGCGGAATAGAACAATAGGTCATAGCCCTCAAGGTCTAAGTTCTCTTCTTCTGAGATTGTAAATCCAACTTCGATGCTTTGGATAAGTGTCTTCAATTCGTCGAACTTATCATCAAGAGTTTTATGCTTCTGATTGTTTGCAGATTTAACTAATGCTGCTTCTTTTCTTTCTGCAGCCTGAAGTCTTTCTTCTTGAACACCTAGCTTCTTCTTATCTTTTACTTCCTTCTTCAGTTGCTTCCTTTGTTCTTCGAAGTCAGCTTTTAAGGCTTTAATTCTCTCTTCTAAATCTGTATCAAGGTTCTTAACTTCTTCTGCCTTGATTCCATCTAGTCTGTTTAGAGCATCTTCTTTACCAGCCTCGTCCACAGAAGTGATTAAGTATCTAGCGTAGTAGATAACTGTTTCCAACTTCTTTTGTGGCACGTCTAGGATCATAGCCAATTTATTTGGCACACCGTGCGAGAACCACACATGCGTAACAGGTGACACCAATTTGATATGACCCATTCTCTCTCTACGAACACGCTTGGTAGTAACTTCTACTCCACAGCGATCACAGATGATCCCTTTATATCTAATCTTCTTATATTTTCCACAGAAACATTCGTAGTCTTTGGTTGGTCCAAAAATACGTTCGTCCATTAGTCCGTCTACCTCGGCACGAAATGTGCGGTAGTTAATGGTCTCTGCGTTTGTTACCTCTCCCCTAGACCATGACATGATCTCCTCTGGTGAGGCAAGCTTGATTCTGATTGCATCGAAATCTTTAATCATATGCTTAAGACTTTAAGTAAATAAATATAATTATTCGTCGAGACTCCCTACTTCGAAGTTATCATCCATTTCGACTTGTGCAACAGCTTCTCGCTGTGCGTTTGTATCATTTGAATCTGCTATTTGATCAACCACTTCTTCTAGACTACTATCTGGCTCTATTCTATCGTCGGCAACTAGTCCAATCTTTTCCAACTTAATTCCTAGAGCTGCCATCTCGCGATCGAACACGTTGAATGACTCAGGAATGCTTGGAGTAGTGATGTCGTTACCTGTAATGATCGACTTGTATGCTGCAGATCTTCCAACCACGTCATCAGACTTGATTGTAAGCATTTCGTGCAACACTGTCGGTACACCATGTGCTTCAAGTGCCCAAACTTCCATTTCTCCGAATCTCTGTCCTCCGCGCTGTGCACGTCCTCCGAGAGGTTGCTGTGTAACCATGGTGTATGGACCAGTTGATCTTGCATGTACCTTAAAGTCAGCCATGTGCTCCAACTTAATGAAGTATCTGGTTCCAACTACTACATCTTGATCAAATGGAACTCCTGTTCTTCCATCGAATAGTCTTACTTTTTCTTTATATTCAATTCCAGCCTTCTTAGCTAGGTCCATTAAAGGGTCTAGTGAGAACTCTGAGAATGGAGGAACTTCCACCTTTACTCCTAGCTTTGAAGCCAAATCTCCAACATGTGCCTCCATCAATTGACCCATGTTCATACGTCTAACCATAGACTGAGGTCCAAGAATAATGTCGACTGGTTGTCCGTCATCGGTATATGGCATATCTTCGGCAGGAAGAACCTTTCCGATAATACCTTTTCCTCCGTGGAATCCAGTTAGCTTATCTCCAACAGAGATTTTGTGTGTGCTGGCTACCCATACTTTTACTTGTTTAAGAACTCCTGGATTTAGCTTTGCACCAGATGCTCTATCTAGAACTTGAACTTTAACAACTACTCCACGTTCTCCGTGTGGCAATCTTAGAGAGTTATCTCGCACGTCACGTGCATATTCTCCGAAGATTGCTCTTAGTAGTTTTTCTTCTGCTGTTAGTTCTGTTTCTCCTTTTGGAGCAATAATTCCAACAAGGATATCGTTTGGTTCGATGTTTGCACCGATTCTTACAATACCTTCATCGTCTAAGTTTCTTAGAGCATACTCTCCAACATTTGGAATGTCGCGAGTGATTTGCTCGTCTCCTAGTTTAGTCTCACGAATTTCTTGAGCATATTCATGGATATGTACAGAAGTTAGGATGTCCTCTTTGATTAGTCTATCGCTCAATACGATAGCGTCCTCGTAGTTGTAACCTTCCCATACCATGTAAGCCACTTTTAGGTTTACACCTAGAGCTAACTCTCCATCAACAGTATTTGGTCCGTCAATAATAACGTCTCCAGATTCTAGCTTTTGTCCAGTACTTACTGCTGCTTTCTGAGAAAAGCTAGTTGATTGGTTAGTTCTTACAAAGCTTTCTACTTCGTATTCCTTCTCGTACTTCTTGCCTCCCTTTGGAGCATATTCCACGATCACTCTCTCTGCATCTGCGAACTTAACTGTTCCAGGATCTTCTGCGTAATGAGTTCTTCCGCTAGCCTTAACTACCATTCTCTCGAAACCAGTTCCCACAATTGGAGACTCGTTCTTTAATAGAGGTACCGACTGAGTTAGAGTCTTTGCTCCATAGAATGTTCTGTTAGGGTCATCTAGTGATGCGAATGGAATTAACGATAGACAAACTCCACCAATTTGAGCAGTATTTACGTCAACGT
>CAYGMI010000026.1:8962-16812 GCA_964351125.1 uncultured Candidatus Saccharibacteria bacterium
ATATCTGAAACATTAACCTTCATGTATGTCTTACCATCACGCACATATGTCTTGCTGTCGATGAAGTTTCCAGCATCGTCAGTTTGAACACTGGCGCTAGCAATTCTGTGCTCCAACTCAGCAGCTGCATCTAAGTAGTGTACCTCACCAGTTAAGAAAGGAACTACAGGAATAAAGTCGACTTTCGCCTTCTTTGCCTTGTCTATAACATCAGCTGTAATCTCTACTCCCTCTTTGATAATTGTCTTTCCGGCATCGTCTGTAACCTCCATAGAAGTTTTACGTCCCTTGAAGTCACTTACTTTGTCCTCCTTAATCTCAAACTTGTTTCTTACATACATGTATGGAGCTTCTAGGAATCCGAATTCATTCACACGAGCATATATTGCAAGGTGAAGAACCATTCCGATAGAAGGACCTTCTGGTGTATGCACAGGACAAATTCTTGAATAGTGAGAGTTGTGAATATCACGAACACTAAATGTTGCACGCTCTTTTGTAAGTCCACGTGGTCCACCTGCTGTGATCTTCTGTTTAATCACAATCTCACTCAAAATGTTTTCTTGATCCATGTATCTAGACAATGCAGAACTTCCGAAGAATCCTACAATTGCAGCTGATACAGGCCTTGTATTGATTAGTTGAGAAGGTGTAATACTTTCTTCTGTTGAGAACTGACCCATGCGGTCTTTAATATTCTTTTCCATTCTCTTTACACCCATTCTTACTTTTTCTCCGATTAGCTCACCAACTCCGCGGATTCTTCTGTTTTGCAAGCTATCTACATCATCTAGAGGTCTTGTTCCATTGTTAATCTGAATCAAAGCCTTGATAATTTCTACGATATCTTCTTTTCTCAGAAGATGATCTTCTGGAGACTTTTCACCGTTACCGAACCCAAGTTTCTCGTTTAATTTGTAACGTCCGATCTTACCTAGATAGAATCTGCTCTTATTAAAGAACATGTTATATAGGAAGTCGCGAGCATTCTCTACTGTGATTGTATCTTCTGGTCTTAGCTTTCTGTAGATCTCGATCAGAGCCTCTTCGGTATTGTGTGTTGTATCCTTCTTTAGAGTAGCGTCTACATATGACTGTTCCCCTACGTCTACAGGATCAAGCATCTTGCGAAGTTCTTCTGTTGAAGAGAATCCAAGAGCTCTTAGAAGTGTAGTTAATAGAATCTTTGGGTGCTTATCAAGCAACTTAACACTCATCACACCATATTTATTAACTTCAAAGTCGAACCACTTACCACGTTCTGGCATCAGTTTAACTATATATAGTCTTTTCTTTGGCTTAGAGTTCTTAGCCTCTAAGAACAATAATCCTTCAGATCTAATAATCTGTAGCGAAACAACTCTTTCGTTACCGTTTACCATAAAACTGGCACGATCACCCATCAAAGGCATATCGGTAAGGAAAAGTTTTTGTTTCTTGATTTCTCCTGTTCTCTTATTAAGTAGTTTAATACTTGTAGAGATAGGAGCATCGTAGGTTAGACCTAGCTTTTGAGCCTGTCTAAAACTTTGTTTTGGATCTCCCCATTCGAATTTCTCGAATGTCAACTCCCAGGCAGAACCTGTATAGTCAACTATTGGGTTAATCTCATTAAATACTGCCTCAAAGCCTCTTTCTATGAATTCGTCGAAAGATTTAATTTGCGTCTCTAGCAAATCTGCTTCAAGATGCTGAATTGGCCTCTTTGCGAGGTTTACACGTTGATTCTTGGCCATAAATGAAGACTGTCGGGTAAATTAATTTAGCGACAAAAAGTACACACTTGTATACCAAAGTGTGCTTTTTTATTGATCAAATTTGACTAATATTTGTTTTAGTCAAAGAAAATTACTAACAAATGCGCTTGGTTTTATAGCATACAATGCTAAAAAATGAAACGAGTTTTAAGACTTTTTTATACTTTCTTGGTACATAGCAGAATTTAAAAGAAAAAAAGGTCTGATACAAAGCTCAGACCCTCTGTTGGCGCAGTTTCTCTGGTTCTATTTGTACAAGTAGATCATTCCGAGGCTTTCTCGAAGTGATTCGTCCAGCCCCTATTATCTTTGATTACCTCAAAGAGTGCCGTCACTCCGTGACCATTGGGAACACTCACCACGTATGCCTTGTCGGCATAATCTCTCTCCACAGGTTCTACCCATAGTTTAGATAGGTCGGGGTTAAAGTCTAGGTTGGTGAAGCTGCTTACCGTAAAAGTCGTTCCCTCAACCTCGGCTACTATACCGTATTGGTGGGTTTTTGCATCCATCCAACTGTAGTCAAATGATACTAAGGTAAGTTCATAAAACTCCTGTTTGCCACAGTAGTTTGTCGTCCAGCCAACTTCAGAAGGACCGTATCCGTAGCAGTTACCCTTCTGATGCTGTAGATAAGACGAAACACCTATAATAAATGCTACCACTGCTAAGGTTAAGATTATAAAACCCTCTAACCTGTTTGCGAATCTACTGACATTCTTCTTTTTCTTCACCTAGCTCCTCCAGAGAATAGTTTTTAAGTTACTGCATAATCATTATATATCTTATAGCAATAATAGTAAAGTATAGGCAACAAAAAAGAGCCATCTAACTGGCTCGTGTTTGTAAGTTTTAGTTTTTCGAGACCAAGGCTTCTTTAGTTACTTCACCATTGGTCATTTTTATTAGATAGAAGCTCTCAAATCGTCTTGCTCCATGCGTCTTCCCAATGAGTAAAACATAACCGTAGAATGTACTGACGGCATTAATTGAAACCTGCGGATCAACGGAAAGTCCACCTACTGTTTCTATCGACACACGCTGACCATCTATGGTTGCGTGAACTGTGTACAAATATTCACCTTCAGTCTTTAAGCAGGTACTTGCAACAGCAACCATATTTCCCTTTTGAACTTCTACGCTGGGGTATTCTTTACACACCAACTTCGATGCTTGAGGTCTATTACTGCCAACAACTACCAAAATGGCTACCAGCAAGATCATTACGAACAAAAAGAGCCTTAAGTACTTCTCGCTTACGGGCATTTCTACCCTCCTATCTGGATTGTTAAATTTACCTACATAGTTACTATATACCTTATAGCATTTATAGTCAAAACCGTAGATTCGAACATTAGTTGTGGTGCGTATCGTGAAATACTCCTATGTATATGCTAGAATCGCTACGCACATGGCGAAGAAATCCCAACCTAAAGCAAAAAAAGCAGCATCGTTCAGAACTCCTATTGTGGCAGTGATGGGACATGTAGATCACGGTAAAACCACTCTCCTAGACAGTATCAGAGGTGCTAAGGTCGTTGATAGCGAAGAAGGTGGTATCACTCAAAACACCAGGGCTCATCAAATTACACTTGAGAGCGGAAACAAGATTACATTCATAGATACCCCAGGACACGAGGCATTTACTGCCATGCGTTCACGTGGGGCAGAAGTAACCGATTTTATAGTATTAGTGGTAGCCGCGGACGATGGAGTAAAGGATCAAACCAAAGAAAGTATTAAGTTTGCCACGGAAACAGGTACACCTCTATTGGTAGCTATTAATAAGGTAGATCTAGAAGGTGTAAAAGTAGACAAGATCAAGCGTGAATTGACAGATTTTGGTGTAATGATCGAAGAATATGGCGGTGAGACAATGGCTTTCGAGGTGTCCGCACTAAAGGATAAAGGAATAAAAGAGCTTCTAGAAGGTATTGAACTACTTGCAGAGGTAAACGACATCCAGCCAAACACACCAGATAACAAAGCTATAGCTCAAGCGTATGTATTGGAGTCTACCAAAAATAAACATTTAGGCTCGGTTGCTCTATCTATACTAAAGGCTGGAAAGCTTGAAAAAGCAAGCTTCGGAATGACAAAGAATCAAGTATTCAAAACAAGAGCATTTCTTGATGAATATCAGAAACCAGTAAAGACAGTAGAAGAATCAGACCCTTTCTGGGTTAGTGGTCTAAACGAAAACATCTCTACAGGTGAGATGATTTACTTCTACAGTACCGAGAAAGAAGCTATTGCAGCTCAAAATGAATTAGAGCAAGCAGATGCAGAGAAATTAAAAAAGAAACAGAGTGCAGGTAACTTACTAATGCAGAAACTACTTCAGCAGAAAGCAGAAGACGAAGGTGTCGAGCAAAAAGTATTAAAAGTAATAATTAGAGCATCGACTCAAGGTACATTAGAGGCAGTTAGACATGAGCTCGCAAAACTAGAAGATGATGACAGTAAGGTAGAGATTCTGGTAGAAGGTACTGGAGATATTACCGAATCAGACGTAAAACTTGCTGGGACTACCGGTGCTATCGTAATTAGCTTTCAGCAGCCACCATCAAATAAGATAAAGTCACAAGCAAAGCAGGAACGTATTATCATGCGTAATTACGAGATTATCTATGAGATGATTGATGAATTGGCAATGGCTTTGGACGGATTATTAACCCCTGGAGAAGAAGAGATAGAGGTAGCAAGGGCAAGAGTTAAACAAGTATTCACGCTTACGAATGGAGATATTGTTGCTGGTTGTGAAGTTACGCTTGGAACTATCCTGAGAGGGTATCAAGTTTATGTTGAGAGACCTAAATTAAGCACAAAGGATGAAATTGCTGAAATTGGCAGAGGTAGAATTTCTTCTCTAAGAATTCTGAAAGATGAAGCAAAAGAAGCACGAAAGGGTCAGGAATGTGGGATTATGATCAAACCTCAGGTCTTAGAGATTCAAGAAGGGGACGAAATAGTTGCGTTTAAGATTGAGAAATAAGACAATTGGATTTACTTCTCCAGTAATTTATAATGCTACATGCAGCCCAGTAACCAAGTAGTACCTCAACCAAATCCCAGCGCTGTACCAGTACAGCTTCCGGCAGCTAATCCTGCAGTAGCTACTCCTCCCTCTGCCCAGCCTAAAAGTAAACTAACCCAAGCATTTAAAAACCTTGGTCCTGCAGGTAAAGTATTCGCAATTGGAATGATATTTGTTGGATTGGTTTTACTCCTCCTATTGTTGATTGGAGTAACAGGGCTTGATAAACAATTTTTCTCACTTGGAGCCGTAGGAACCATCACAAGTAGTGATGGACAACCTATACCTGGAGCAACAGTGAAGATTGAAGGTATAGGAGAAGCAGTCACAAATAATAGTGGCCAATACTCTATTTCAAATGTTCGCGAAGGAACCTATCAAATTATGGTAGATGCATCCGGCTACGAGGCCTACTTCGGAGAAGTTCAAGTTGCTAGTAGTTTTCTAAACTACTTAAGTGTATTTGACTTTAACCTAAAGAAATCTGGGCTCGGCAGCATTAGTGGTCAATTAGTCTCGCCTGATCCCAACTACGTATTTATCAACGACCTACTCCTTCTAGATGGAAATGCTGTTATTCTAGACCCTGAAGGAACTTTTGAGCTTATAGATATCGAGACGGGACTACACACAATATCTCTTGAATCCAATAGCTTCTTCGATATAGAAAAACAGTTTGAATTAAACTCTGGCCAGAATCCTAAACTTGCCGACATAGTTCTAGAGCCTGCAGGAGATATGACAGGTAATTTAAAGAGCTACATTCGAGAAGATCTTGTACTAGATCTAGAAATACTGGTAGAAGGCGTATCTTCAAGTAATATTGAGATACTAGACAATGGTGATTTCTCGGTAAAAGATCTAGAGATCGGTCGAACCTATACCGTCAGAACGCGCAAAGAAGGCTACCAAAGTCGCGACTACAACGTACCAATCTCGCAAGGAGATAACCCAATCGAGGGTTTTAGAGTGGTAGAAGCAGGACTTCTACCATTCGTTGCCAAGGACGAAGACAACGATAACCAGGTATTTGTATCAACTTTTGATGGTGAAGAACGCAGACAACTGACAACAGGTAGAACAACGAACCCATTTGCAGAATATATAAAAGGGGACATAATTTATTACCTGTCTGATCGCGATCGTGTCAGAAGTGAATTTGGGGGGGGACGAGCATTGCTTGCATATGCTGTTAGCACAGAGGGTGGCAACGCCCAGCGTATTACAACTAATAGTGCAAACCTAGGGGCAATCTACCCTAACTTCTCTGCCCTAAAACTCGCCAACGTCACCATCGGAGATGATAAAGAAGAGTTAAATAGAAAGCTAGAAGTGATGGATCTGCAAGGCGAGAGTCGTCTAGAGATGGAATACATCGAACAAGGCACATTTGACGATGTGAAGATTTCTGACAATGGAGCTTATGTTTACTATTACATGCAAGATAAAAACGACAGCATAAACGGACTTTACAGAGCTAATGTTCAGACTGGAGTATCAACAAAACTAGTTGACCATCCAAATACACTAATTTACGACGTTACCCACGATGGAGATAGAGTTCTCTATTCTGCAAGCAACCAAGATAGTGAACTTGTCGAACTAAGACTATTCACAGTAAGCACAGGTCAAGATACAAGAATACTTCAGAATGTATCTGGATATGCCCAGTTCCAATTTATAGGTACATCTAAGTCAGACGTCATCTTCCAAGCGTTCAAAGACGGTGCAAATAATGTCTACCGACTTGATGTAGAGACAAACGATCAAGAAAAATTGACTAGATTCTCAGGCACAGAGGGAATTGAAGCAGTCTATCAACAGGCAGGGTATGTAATATATCAAACCAATAAGGGTATGTATGTAATGGACCCTGATAAGCCTGTTCATGGAGTACTAGTTACCCGTGAATTCGCTAGATATACAGGGTACGACTTCTAAGCAAACAGTCCTGTAAACTCCACACCGTGATAAAATCGCACATGAATGATATAGAAGAGGTAAAGTCACGATTAGATATTGTCGATATTATTGGAGAGTATGTTCCACTCAAAAGAGCTGGAACAAGCTACAAAGCTCCATGTCCTTTTCATAAAGAAAAGACTCCTTCCTTCGTAGTAACTCCAGAACTCCAAATCTATAAATGCTTCGGTTGTGGAGAAGGTGGAGATGTTCTAACTTTTATTCAGAAGATGGAAAGGTTAGATTTCGGTGAAGCACTCAAAGTTGCAGCCGAGAAAGCAGGTTACAAGCTGCAAAATCAAACAGTCAAAAACGATAAGCTTGAGAAAGAAAAACAGCGCCTATACGAAATCAATCAACTGGCAGCCAAATATTGGAACTACATCCTAAAGACTCATAAAGCAGGAAAGGTGGGTCGCGACTATATCCAGAAACGTAAGATACGTCCCGAAGAGATTGAGTCTTTTCAACTCGGGTACGCACCCAAAGCTACCAACCTTGTACCTTTCTTAGAAAAGAAGGGTTATAGCAAGAAAGAGTTAATCACAGCTGGGCTCGCGGTAGAGCGCAATGGCGAGGTGATCGATAAGTTCAGAGAGAGATTGATGATGAGCATCATGGATACAAAAGGTAATATCGTCGCTTTTAGCGGACGAATCACTATTCCCAATGAATACGCACCTAAGTATCTAAACTCCCCAGAAACACTTGTCTACAAAAAAGGGGAGATCTTAATGGGACTCTACCAAGGTGCAGAAGCATCTAGAAAACAGAAAACTATGATTCTACAAGAAGGAAATATTGATCTTCTTTCTTCACACAAAGTAGGTGTAACTAACATTGTGGCTACAGGAGGCACCGCACTTACCGAAAAGCAAATGAAGTTACTAAAACGATATGCCGACACAATTTTATTCGCCTTCGATAGTGACTCTGCAGGAGTTAAAGCACTGATAAAAGGAATTGAATTTGCAGAGAGCTTAGGAATTAAGCACCGCGTCGTCGATCTTCAACCCTACGGTGACCCTGACGATCTGATATCTGCTGACCCGAAACTGTGGGAGCAACGGATAAAAGAAGCCGGGAACCCAATC
>CAYGMI010000026.1:16822-17888 GCA_964351125.1 uncultured Candidatus Saccharibacteria bacterium
GAATATCTATTTCAATTATATGCAAAGAATCTTGACCTAGGTAATCCGGACGATAAATCAACGTACGTCAGACTACTTGCTCCAGTTATTGGTTCACTGAAAGATACCGTGCAGCACAGCCATTTCGAAGAGCAGCTTGCTCTTGCAGTTGGGGCAACAAAAAATGACATACAAGTGATGTTGAAAAGCACAGATAAAGTTCGGGAGGTTCCCGAAAGAATTGCTCCTGAGCAGTCTGAGCCTCTGCGAGAATCCCCTGACATCAATAGGAGGGAAATCTATCTTCTTGCTCTGCTGCTGCAGATAAAAGAGATTAGTGAACTTGAGGTTAGTGGTGAAGTGTTCAGTGACCTAGATGTAAGAGAGATATTTAATCGGATAGTTCAGCTTGGGAGTTTAGATGACAACCTAGATAAACTTGCAGACGAACTGTCTGATGGTTCGCTTGAAGTTCTGCAAAAAGTTCTGAGTACAGACCTTGATCAAGTAACTAATCCTAAAGAAGAATTCTTGAGAGTGTATAAGTATGCATATGCAAATTACCTGAGAGCACAGATACTAAACATGCGCCGTACGCTGAATATTCAGCCAGAATCAACAGAGCTACTGAATAAATTACAGTTCTTTACTAAGGAGTTAAGATCACTCGAAATCTGATACACTTATACGTAATTTAAACCTGTCCAACCAATGTCACGATTAAAATCAGAGCTCAAGCGCCTAAGATTGGCCGTAATTATCCTTATTCTCGTAGCAATTGGCTTAATCGCCATAACCATATCCAGATCAAACAATACTTCAGGAATCCCAGACTTAGCTACAGCTGTAGTTGAAGTACGTGATGTAAAGAAGATAGTGAGCGTCGATGGCAATATTGCCGGAATTAGATCACGTGACATATATCTTCCAACAAGCTCAAAGATAAGTGTACAAAACGTGAACGTAGGAGATCGAGTTAAAACAGGCACAGTCCTTGCCGAGGTAGAGGTTTCTACAGGGTTATCGACAGAAACAAGAAAGATAAAACCGACATTTGCTGGAATAGTCACTGCAGTAAACTACCAAG
>CAYGMI010000027.1:0-13230 GCA_964351125.1 uncultured Candidatus Saccharibacteria bacterium
CAGGAACTGTAGCAGTGATGGTTACATCATTAGCGTCTCCGACATAGATTAGTGCAGCTCCGAAATCATTGTCATTATCGTCACTAACAGCAATACTGTAATTACCAGGAGCTGCGGGTGTAGTAGCTTCAAAACACACCTCTACTCCCGTCGTGGTAGCTGAAGTTGTTACAGCAGTGAATGTATATCTAATTTGTTGAGGGTTAACTAGAGCAACTGTATGATCGTTACCAGCATCTCCATCAGCATCTGCAGGGCTTGAACATACTGCAAGACCAGTCCAATCGAAAGGGATGGCTACATCGATTATGTCCCCAATTCCAAACTCACTGCTTGATGCAACGTAGCTTAGGTAGAACTGATCTGTTGTGCTAACTGCTACTTCTGGTGCTGTGCTAATTGTTCCAGGTGATGTAGCTGGCTGCGCGTTTAAGTCGATATATACTGCTGCAGAGTTAGTTTCTGTACCACCAAATCCTCCTGTACCACTCAGTCCAGTGATTGCCCAATAGTCCTGACCTCCGATATTTACAATCGAGGTGTCTCCGTCCGCTGCGGTTCTGTCAAAAGCTCCAGGACATGCTGGTACAAGATCTACAAGTGCGTCAGCACCTGGACAGATCGTTACCTTACTGTGTGCAGGTAGTTTAGGAACATACAGAGTGAATGTGGCAGCTGTACCAGGTGCACTTGTTAAGTTATGTACAAATGCCGTACCAGTACCAATATCACTGTCTGCAGTAACTGAAGACCAATCGAGATCTATTGACATGTCTGTATCTATCTCTCCAATGACCAACCCCCCAGATGTTTCAAGTCTTAGTGTTCTAGTCCCCGATACGAAGTCTTGGTCATAAGAAGCTGCATCTTTGCTTGTTACAGTATCTATAACACTCAGAGTTCCTGCTAGGTTTTCTACTCGAGTTGCAACATAGGTCGAATACTTTACCACAACAGTGTTTCTCCCTGTGATGTAGTCCCCTGGAGTAACAGCAGTTGGATCCAAGTCTACCTCTTCATCAGAATTAGAGTCGTATTGGAAGAATGTTGCATACATATTGCCAAAATCATCAACTGTACCTGGCCCTAAGGAAGTTGTAGATACTTCACCAAAGTGCCTCGCAATTTGAAACACTCCATTATTGTCATACTTAGCCATGTATACGTAATCAACTCCATTTGGATCGACAGTGTCTCCATTTATTGTATTCTCTCTGTCAAAATCTATTACGTCAGCATATGACTCTCCATTAATATAGATGTTGTCATTTGGGTCTACAGAAATTGATTCCGTAAACTCGAAAGTATCAGATCCTCCGATAGCTTTTACCCATTGGAAAGATCCACTGGAATTTAGTTTTAGGATAAAGATATCGCAATCGTATTCGGCATCAGATTTAATGTCACCGGCAGTTACACCTGTAAGATCAAAGTCTACTGTGCCACAGAAGTATCCTGTTGTGAGTACATTATCGTTGCTATCAACTGCTACAGAACTTACTTCAAGATCTCCGCTACTATCCCCAAGCTGCCTAACCCACTGAGCCACGCCATTAGAATTGTATTTTGCAATAAATCCTTGATAAGTTCCTGTAGTAGATACAGTATCACCGGCGACAACGTTGTCTTCATCTAAGTCAAATCCTGTATTTTCATAGCTACCAACTACATAGATGTTGTTCCCAGAGTCAATACCAAGATCATATAGGAAATCATCATCGCTATCCCCAAGAACCTTGACCCATTGTAGTACTCCACTGCTGTTAAATTTACCAGCAACAATATCGTAGCCTCCCGCTCTAGTATGTGTGTCACCTGCAACAACATTGTCTTGGTCATAATCTACTGCACCACTTGATATATTCGTTCCTACAAAGTAAACATTTCCACTTGCATCAGTCTTAATCCTAGTTAAAGAATCTAAACCAGTACTACCCCAGCTTTTAGCCCATTGTAATAATCCACTACTGTTATACTTTGCTAAGAAAGCGTCTGAACCACCACCATTCGGCAGCAAAGTATCTCCTGCTACGACATTATCTTCATCGGTGTCGAAAGAACCAGAAAAGCTCCCTCCTGCATAAACGTTACCACTAGAATCTACATGAATATCTTCCGCGGTACCTGTACCCATATATTTGTCCCATTGAAGCACTCCACTACTATTGTACTTTGCTAGAAAAGCTCTAGCGGTAGCACCACCTACGTGGGTATCTCCTGCAACTACGTTGTCAGGGTCTAAATCAATTGTTTGAGTTGACTCACCAGATATATAGAGATTTTCACTAGAGTCAGTTGTTACTCCTTTGATTCTATCGGCAGTTCCACTACCAGCAAGAACCTTAGCGAATTCAAAGTCAGCAAAATTCGCAGCCTTAGTGGGATTTATTAAAAAAGTAGAAAGAAAAATAATTGGTGTTAAGGTCAATACAAAGGACAGTATTGTTAGAATTATTCTTTTGTGGCTCACGGACTAATATGTAGAAAGAACCTATTTGAGTGCAATACTATAAGAAATTTTCTTTAGCATCGCCTAGAAATAGTGACTTTCTAGCCTATAAAATATAGTTAAATTGTGCAATAGATTAATATACCAGACCAAATGAGCTTATTCAAACTCATCTGCGTTAGGTGGAAAGAGCAGCAAGTGGTGCTGCAGATATTAATTGTTCTGCATCCTGTACTTCCTCTATAGAATTCTCCCCCAAACCTAGTCGCACTCTAATATCTTGTAGCACGTTCATGAATGCTATAAATGCCTCGTAAGGTGATTCATAGGGGCTAAAGTATTTGTGTACGTCTCCATCTGCGAACCATTTGGTACACATATAGTAAAAGTGGTCTGATGTTTGGAGTCTACGCCAGTCGGAGATAAGTTTTTTGTCTTGTGACTGCATAACTTGTTCTTCGAGTGCATACAGCTTTTGCATAGCCTCGTGTTGCATCGAATTCGATAGCCACGCTGACAGATCTCGATCAATGTCTGCCCAAGAAATATAGTGCGGAATACTGAGTGTTCCTGAAGAGTTTATTGTGTTGACAGCCTCTGAGGGCATCACGAAGGTGTTATCGGGGTTTTGTAGAATTGCATTGGGTAAATCTTTAAGAAATTCAAAGATTCCAGTTTCTTCTCTCTGGTGTTCTCCAAAGGTTTCATAATCCATAAACAGATTCACTACTTTCGAATTTGTTGATTTAAGCTTCTTGGCGAAGTCTTTTGCGGTGAGTGGCTTTCCTGCATGATAGGCATCAGAAAATCTGAAAGCAATATCATCAGAAAGTTTATAGTCTTTGAGTAACATCTTTAAGTTTTGAGTTTCTGCTGCAATATAAATGTCTCCAGGGCTTTCTCCCTCTAGAACTTGATCTGCGCCTTCTGCTAAAACTCCGGTGAATCCAAGCTTCTCAATCTCTGCACCTAGCTCATTATTGTAGATTAACTCGGTGTTTCTAAATATCTTTGGTTCCACCCCAAATAGTCTCTCTATTATTTGTTGTTGCATCTCTACTTGGTTTCTAAACTCAGACTTTGAGTATAAGAATGCCAATGAGTGATGATATGTTTCGCATAGTATTTCCACTCTACCTGTATCTACAAGCCTTTGAAAAGAAGCTAATACGTGAGGATAGTATTCTTCTAGTTGCTCTAACAATATTCCGGTAATAGAAAAGCTCAACTTTAATTCGGGGTGTAGTTGCAGCAGTTTATAAAGAAGTTCATTAGTAGGGAAATAGCAATTTTTGATAACCCGTTCTAAAACCACATCATTATTGAGGTCGGTCTCGCTCTCATCGTTAAAGTATTTGTGACTTTTGCCCACATCAAATATTCTATACCTACGGACGCGGTACGGTTGATGTACTTGAAAGTAAATGCAAACTGCTGACATACTATTTTAATAATCCGGTCATTGATTGATATACGCTTTTTAGCTTATAAGCTGCTTTGTTCCATGTAACACTAGAGGCCTCTAGTTTCCCATTTTCACTAAGGTTTTGATGCAGCGGTTGGTGATGTAAAACAGCATAAATCTGGTTAGCTAATTCTTCTACATCCCAGAAGTCTACCTTGAGAGCGTGCTTTAACACTTCAGAAACTCCTGATTGTTTAGAGATAATTACTGGTGTTCCATTGATTAATGATTCAAGCGGCACAATTCCAAAAGGTTCTGATGCAGAAGGCATTACGAATAGATCCGCTGACTTATATGTTTGAGCTTTCTCCATCCCACGGATAAATCCAATAAACATCACTTTATCTGAGATCCCCATGTCTGCAACCATTCTTATTAATTCTTCTTCCATATCTCCTGAGCCAGCCATCAAAAATACTACATTAGGATCGTGTTCTAGTACGAGCTTTGCAGCCTTTACAAAAGATTCTGGGGATTTCTGAATGGTAAGTCTACCTAAGAACAATACCACTTTGTTGCCTGCTGCTTTTAGAGCTTTAATAGATACGTGCTCTTCTTCGGCGATCTCCATGCTAGCAGCATCAATTCCATTATGTACTACTACTATTTTATTTGGGTCGATTCCATAGAAGTCGATTACACTCTGTCTTGTGTACTCAGAAACTGCAACGATACAATCGGCGACTTCGAAACCTTGTTTTTCTAGCTCGAATATAGCTTCATTCTTGCCATCTGCTCCTCCACTCCGATCGATTTCTGTAGCGTGGATATGCACAATAAGAGGTTTACCACTAACTTTCTTGGCAGAAATACCTGCTCCAAAGCTGAGCCAATCGTGTGCGTGTATCACGTCGAACTCTTCTTCTTTAGCGATTTCTGTTGCCATGGCACCATATCTTAAAACTTCCTCTACTAGGCTATTGCCATAGTTATGTTTCGCAGAGATTTCTGTTCCAAACTGCTCGAGATAGGAGTGAGAAGTTAAATAAGGGTGAAGGGGAGAATCGATTGTGCGGAACTTTACTTTCTCTTGAATTTCGGGGATATCTGCGAATCTGAACTTAATATTTTGGACAGAATAATCAGCCTGTTTAGGAAGCACAAAGGTGACATCGATATTCTCGGCTATCAAACCATTTGTAATTCCTAGACAAGCTACTCCAAGTCCTCCACTGTTGTGAGGCGGGAACTCCCACCCGAACATCAATACACGCATATTAGGTTAGTAGTTTTCTGTTATTGAATTAAAATTTTGTCGCGGGATCGTAACATTGTAGTTGAATACATTTAACTTGTATATCCAACTATACGCTGAGATTCCAAATAAGATATTGCTCCTCTGAGCCCTCCTTCATCACCTAGACTTGCTGATACTACCTGTGGCATTTGTTCAAACCTTTTTCTATTGTCGTTTAGCTCTATTAGTTGTTTGTTGATATTGTCTGTGTTCAAGTGTCCTGATACTCCTAGTCCACCTCCTAGCACTACAATATCTGGTGACCAAAATAAACAAGTGTTATAAAGACCTACAGCCATATACTTCTCAAAGTTTTCCCAAACTACTTTATCTTTGATTTTCTCTGCAGGCTCGCCATACTCTCTTACTAAACCTGAACCTGAAGCAAATGCCTCCCAGTGGTCTGGTGTCGAATCATAGTTAATTATGTGGTGTCCAGGTTCGAATCCCCATCTGTTTGCATCGATGTTTCCATCCACTATCCTAACTCCACCTATTCCAGTTCCACTTCCAATAAACGCAACTATATTATTCCCCATCCCAGCTCCATATTTTGCTTCGCCCAAACCAATTAGTGCTGTGTCGTTCTGAATAAACACTGTGCAACTAAGGAGTTCTCCTAACTTAGCAGTAAATGGTTTACGGTCCCAATCAGGAAGGTGTGGTGGCCGATATAGCATTCCACCAGAACTATGTATTGGAGCAGGAACTCCACCAGCTGCTGCTTTGATTGGTTCATCTGCTGTAATTTCCTTTGCTACTTCTGCGATCTTCTCTATCGCTTCTTCAAATTTGTGAGGTGTAGAGAACTTTTCTATTCGTAGTAAATCTACGCCATCTCTGGTCGTTGCAATCCTGGTGTTTGTGCCACCGATGTCGAAGACTAGGTACATAAAAGTGATATAACTGGAGCTATAATCGATCTGTAATATTCTTGCTCATATGTAGCTCGAGGTCAACTCTATTAGGGAGGATTTTTTACTTTGTCACATTTCTTTTCAGCCTAATCGATGTTAATATTTATCCGCTATTTAGCCTTTACATTAAGTTTATGTCTGAAAATGTTATAAGAAGCAAATCAATGATTGATTTCTTCTTCGAGACGGGTCTTGCTGCAGAAATTCAAGGTGAAAGTGTAGAAGTTGTTACCAATTGGATTATGAAAGTAATTCCAACCGTAAGGATTAAAAGAGGTGAACTTGATGCCGAGTTTGATTGGGCTTGGGTTCAGAGGGTTCTTACACCTAGAGAAATACTCGAGTACGATCTAACTCCTTTAGATCAGTTATATTTTCGTACCTATGGTAGGTTTAACCTCGATCAGTTTCAGCGATCAGATCTAGTCAGATTTATAATGGATTTTGGTTCTACAGACATTCTGATCGGTAATTCATTAAATGAATTAGCTGACTATTTATATAATAGATTCGTGTTGGAGCACTCTACAGAAGTTTAGTTATCTAGATAGACTTCTTTTCGTCTTTTTCTTTTTAGATCTGCTGCTGCCAATAGAATTTGCAACGCTTTTCTCGTATTTAGAGTCGCTGTCTAACTCAGGTACTAACCCTCCAAAGAGTTTCTTAGCGACACCGGAAGAAGCATCAACACCATCAGACTCGATACCAAAGAGTTTGAGAACAAGACCAGATCTGTTGATTACAATACCAGCAATGATCAGAAGCAATCCAAGTAGAAGCACAGGATTCTCATCAAAGATGGCAGTGTCTGGCAGACAGTTGATTGTAATGCTGTTTTCAAACTGAGCAGTACTGTCATTGTCACCGTATTGAATCAGTACAAAGTTGTTCAGAGTAGAACCACTGAAGGCAATTGCTTGAGCCTCAGAGAGAACAATGTTGTATGTAAATACTCTAGTCTCACCTGGAGCAAGAGATTGATTAACATCCCATCTGATTACATCAGCAGAACGAGAGGTAGGAGTAGGATTGATACCAGTAACCTGAGTAGTGCTAGAAGCATCGATACCATCAGGAAGAGTATCTTCAACAAAGTCTAAGTTAGCAGAGACATTACCAATGTTTCTAGCAGTGATTTGGTAGCTAAGAGTAGCCCCACCATTAGTACATTGATGGCTACTAGTTTTGATTACAGTGAATGCAGGTAGCTCTTCAGCACCAGAGAGAACAGACAACTGTTCGGTACAAGCGATTGGAGACTCAACTTCAGAGCCAAGAGCACCGTTAGTTAGGAGTCTGACATCGTAGTCACCATCAGTAACACCAGTAGCAGTCCAGTTAAAGGTGTATGTACAGAGGTTGTTAGAGGCATCATAGTTTTGAGAAGACTGAGGAACAATTGTAGGGCTACCAACAGCGGTATCACCACTGTCTAGGACTACTAGAGCTAAGTTGTTGTTAAGACCAGCACAGGTATATTCAGCAGTGTAGCTAAAGGCCTGACCAGGAGCGTAATCGTTAGCAACAGCTGGTGATGTTTGATTTAGGTAGTTACACTGTACATCTACTGGCGGTGAGGTAGTAGTAGTAGTTGTTGTTGGGCTACCAGTACTTGAGCCTCCTGAGGAAGAACCTCCAGAAGTTGTAGTGCTGGTAGGAACGCTAGTTGTTACAAATGTAGGCTGAATAGGGTTAGATGGTGCAGTTGCTATAGCAGCAGGAGCAAAGTTACACCCAGAAGTATTTACTGCACTAATAAATCTAGATACTCCATTTTGAACGGCATCACACTGAACCACACCACAGATACCTTGGGCAGCATCTCTTACATTTTTTTCTGTACATATGATAGAAGATCCCGCACCTCCTTGGCATCCATTTGCAAATGTATCATTAAATTGGTCTGGGGAAGTTAACCCACTGCAGGTATATAACGTTCCACTTCCGATAGAATAAGATTGAGCAACTGTGTCCGCACCATCACATAGATTACTATCGTATTCTCGACTTACGAAACCTGGCCCGCTACTAGATGCAAAAGTACCTCCCAAACTACAAGAGCCACCCCCACCACCGTTAATTGAACCCGAGTAAACTCCAGGATAAATGTAGAATCCTTGTACTTCGCGAATTACATCTATACATGTGCCGCCAGAGACACCTATACAGAAGGCGTTGCCTGAATTATCGAAGCATTTGTATCCACCACCACAGCTAGCATTAGGATTTGCAAGTGGTTCGTATTCCGATTTAGTGAGTAAATCACTATTTCTGCCTGCAGATGATGCAATTACCTTATTAGCCTGACTTGCATTTGTACTTTTTACGGCGTTCTCTGCTGCAGCTTTGGCGGCATCCTTATTCGCAAAGTCAGATTCTTTTATTGTCGCTTTACTTCCATCAGGATATGTAATTTCATAAACTCCATGAGCGTAACCAGCTACTGCTACTTTCTTTTTATTTGGATCATTTACGTTTTCTCCTGCTTCTTTACCACTTCTACCTTGGTCCCCTGCTTGAACGGTCCCGTCTTTTGATACGTCAGGCTTATTATTCCTAGATACCGATGTTTTATACTCTTTACCTTCCTTCTTGGCTTCTTGCTTCTTTTTTTCTTCTGAGTCTCTATTTGTACAACCACTATAATAACCCTGTTCCCAATCTTGAGAACTCGAACATGACTTACCATTGTCACATGCATTACAACCGGCAGCGACAGTATCTGGAGTTTGTTCTTCTTGTACGGCGGTGTTTGATAATAGTAAAGCCGCGCCTCCTCCGATTACTATAACGAGAAGTCCAAGTATTCCAAATATGCTGCTCTTTCTATTCATTATTCAGGTTCTACTACCGTAATATTATTGGGGTCAAATTGATATTCATCATAAACTAATAGGATTGATTCGTGCAAAAAGCTACTAGTTGCTCTTCCGAACAATCTTACTAGTCTGGTTGTTGTTGCTGACTGACAATCATACCCGTTTAGGTCAATGGTTAAGTACTCAAATTCGTTGTATTGATGATAAATTGCAAGTCTACAAGTTTGTTCTGTAGCAGAATTTACTGTTCCGTAGGTATAGTCTACGAATAGATCTGCATAGTACCCTTCGTCAATTATCGTATCGAACAGTGCTGCGTTCAGAGTAGCTTTCTTCTCGTCTTGTGATTCATAGATATAAGAATCGGGGCCATAAGTATATAGATCTAGCTCGATAAAGGTTTCGAAGATATTAATTCCTTCGGGGTCATATTCTTCTTCTGTGTAGTTACAGATTTTCTGAAAGTTGCCTCTTGGAGGCTCTGCATACAGTGTCGTTAGCGCAAAGTTAGTAAGTGGTTCACCTTGCCCGTCACCATGTGACCCAGCATCTACGAGTCCGTCGTTTAGGAGTAATTCACAGTCTGCTTCTTTAAAGAATTGATCGATGTCGTCGTAAAAGCTAGTGATAGCTTCGTCTCCAAACCCGAAAGCTGATGTTTCGTCTGGAGCTTGATTTTGTTGTAGTTGGATTGTTACCAGTATTCCACCCCCAACAAAGACTAAGCTGAGTATTATGAGTGTGGCTATTGATAGAATTCTAGATGTTCCTCTGCGCATATGTTTATATTTACCTAAGGTATTCTAGAGGAAGTGATGAGTGATGACCAGTTTTAAAGCCTAATTTCTATTAAGAGTTCTCTTCTGATTCTTTTTCTGTTTTTTCTTAGCAGGCTCCATTTGGCTAGATACTCTACCTTCGAAAGTACCATCGTTATCTATTTCAGGAATTAACCCTCCAAAGAGTTTCTTAGCGACACCGGAAGAAGCATCAACACCATCAGACTCGATACCAAAGAGTTTGAGAACAAGACCAGATCTGTTGATTACAATACCAGCAATGATCAGAAGCAATCCAAGTAGAAGCACAGGATTCTCATCAAAGATGGCAGTGTCTGGCAGACAGTTGATTGTAATGCTGTTTTCAAACTGAGCAGTACTGTCATTGTCACCGTATTGAATCAGTACAAAGTTGTTCAGAGTAGAACCACTGAAGGCAATTGCTTGAGCCTCAGAGAGAACAATGTTGTATGTAAATACTCTAGTCTCACCTGGAGCAAGAGATTGATTAACATCCCATCTGATTACATCAGCAGAACGAGAGGTAGGAGTAGGATTGATACCAGTAACCTGAGTAGTGCTAGAAGCATCGATACCATCAGGAAGAGTATCTTCAACAAAGTCTAAGTTAGCAGAGACATTACCAATGTTTCTAGCAGTGATTTGGTAGCTAAGAGTAGCCCCACCATTAGTACATTGATGGCTACTAGTTTTGATTACAGTGAATGCAGGTAGCTCTTCAGCACCAGAGAGAACAGACAACTGTTCGGTACAAGCGATTGGAGACTCAACTTCAGAGCCAAGAGCACCGTTAGTTAGGAGTCTGACATCGTAGTCACCATCAGTAACACCAGTAGCAGTCCAGTTAAAGGTGTATGTACAGAGGTTGTTAGAGGCATCATAGTTTTGAGAAGACTGAGGAACAATTGTAGGGCTACCAACAGCGGTATCACCACTGTCTAGGACTACTAGAGCTAAGTTGTTGTTAAGACCAGCACAGGTATATTCAGCAGTGTAGCTAAAGGCCTGACCAGGAGCGTAATCGTTAGCAACAGCTGGTGATGTTTGATTTAGGTAGTTACATTGAACTTCTACAGTTGATGTTGTTGTTGTCGTTGTAGGGCTACCTCCAGAAGATGTAGTAGTTGTCGATGTTGAACTAGATGAAGTTGTAGATGGACCAGTAGTTGTCGTAGTTGTCGGTGAACCAGTGCTTGTTGTTGGGTTTGTAACAGTGGCATTACATGCAGCATTAGCTCCACATGAGGTACCTTCTCGAACACATGTGACTCCCGTACCATTTGGGTTTCTGTAACAATTTGAGCATGAATCTCCATTTCCACCAGATACTACATTTCCGCATCCTAGGAATCCACTGCCGACAATTGCACCATCACTTCCACACTGTCTGAGATTTGTATCATTGCAGTCCCCAGAAATATTGGTAAAACAGAATGCATCTTGTTTGTTATTCGGATCCGCTGTAGAACAACTTGCTCCACAAGCATCTGCAATTACGCTTCTAAGCTGGCCACTAGGTAAACACTGATTACCTCTAGTTGAACTACCACCTTCACACTGAATTTGCCATACGTTTAGTCCAGCTGCAGCACAAGGAGAGCCTGGTGGTGGAGCAATTGGGTTGTCTCCTGGTGATTGACATGCGGAATCTAAAGCTATCTGACCGTTTCCTGCAGCACAGGCTTTTCTAGGACTAGTGTTGCTAAGACATTGCACACAGCTAAGAGTTACACTTCCACTTGCCCCGCAGTCAGCATCAGAGTTGCAAGTTGTGCCGATACTACCAGAAGTACCATTTCTAACCCCTTGCACCAGTTTACAGCCATTACTTGCTGTAGATTTAACACAAGTGTATGGATCGTTTACTCCGACAAGTACTTGGTGTCCGAAATCTTTACCTCTGCACGAGGTTGGTGTCGTACTAGCCGAGTTGCAAGTTCCACCACCGCCACCGCCACCGCCGGATGTACCACCTGATGCAGTAGTAGTTGTTGGTGGCACTACAACTAGATTTCCATCTTCATCTTCGTCTAGAATTTGGCCACAGTCTGAGCTAGTAGCACAGCTCCAGCTATTTCCCCACTGTCCACCGCTACAAGTACGGGTACCTTTCTTTCCTGTTCCGCATCCATTTTGACCACAAGCACCGGTTTGTGTGGCACCGTTAGTACACTGTGAGCAGCTTGATGTGTTCGTACATTTATTTTGTGTTGCTTTTCCGCTACTACTACATACCTGAACATACTTTTGTCCAGGTCCACAGCGTCCGTATCCGCATTCATTGCTAATGTTCTTAATAAATGCATTAGGAGTACAAATGTTTGAAGTGATACTACCTCCACTACTATTATTACTATTACCACTACTTGACGAGCTGGACGTTACACTTCCGGAAGTACTAGTACCAGAAACACAAGAAGTACCACATCTTCCGTTGTCACATTTTACTAGTCCTGCACAACAACTCCTGCTTCCAGCACTCACTCCGTTCCCTGCACATTCTGTAGAAGTATTACATTCTTGTTCAATTCTTGTATTGCACGACTTACTCCAATCGGTTATGCATTGCCCCTGAAGACATCCTCCACAATATAGACATTCAGCTGCCCCGGCAGAATCTGGTGCGTTGTTATCACTGTTAAGAGTTTGGACAACTAAAACTGCCCCTACTCCTCCTAAGGCTATTACTAATACTATGATTATTATCGAGAGAAATCTTTTCATTGCTATAAGATTGGGATATTGTAGTTTTCGATGTAGAACTTAGCCACCTCACCAGTAATTCCGTTGTCTACGTAGACGTTAACTATCGCTTCATTTAGGTTCTCAGCGAACTCTTCAGTAATTGTTACTGCAGCTGCTGCTAGACTTCCATCAAAACAATCTCCGAATCCTGTAATATCAACAGCTGCGTAGTTAATGTCATTCCAGTTGTGATACATAGTTACAGTGCACGTATCAGATGTTAGTGCTTTACCGTTGTCATCTTCTCCTGCTCTTTGATCACCATAGAAATAGGTGATGTTAAATGTATCTGTATAATTGAATCTACCTTTCTTATAAACCTGATCTAGCAGTAGACCATTTACGTCATTAACTAGATTTTGGAATGAATCAGGAATAAAGTCATAACTTTCAGGGTAAGAAAAGACGGCTGTGTGTATTAGTAAATCACCTGAAGTGTAGAAACAGTCTTTTGGCGCGTAAGGAGATGTAGTTAAGTCGGTCTTATCCTGTAATATAAATGTCTTATCTGCTAGGTAATCTACTGTACTTAAGAACCCTGTTTCAAGGAAAGTCTCGCAAGATGTATTTGCAATATTGTTTTTAACTATTGGGATAAGCGTAAGATCTGCATTATCTCCGAATCCTGTGGCTCCTGTATCGTCAGGGGCTTGGCTCTGTTGTAATTGTACCGCCAGAAAAGCTCCACCAGCGACAAAAAGTCCCGTAAGAATAAGTAAAGATATTATTGATAGTCTTCTGCGTGAGTCCATAATTTAGTCAGTCTTAAGTATTCTAGTATGCCGTAACATTGAAGAC
>CAYGMI010000027.1:13240-16883 GCA_964351125.1 uncultured Candidatus Saccharibacteria bacterium
AAAGTGAATTTTGTCTTAATCTTCTTGTCTGAACTTGTTTTCGAAGCTTTTTCTGTCAGACGCAACTCTGGATTTGGTCCTAACACCTTCTCTATCCTGTATATATCCGAACGTATACGCTACGTTGCCAATTATATTAAACCTAACCAAAATTATTCCCGCTAAGATCATCATCAGTCCGAACAATAGGTTACTATTCTCTTCATCAAACAGAGCGGTATCAGGAATTATTGTACAGCCATTCGAACAGTTAACGCCATCATTCAGACACGTATTTAGCACACAAGTATTTGTAGATGTAGAACATGTATGACCTGTTGGACAAGCATTTGAGACATTTGGATCACATGGGCCTCCACAAAGAGGTGAGCAACCGTTGCTGCAATTAGAGCCAGTACATCCGTTTAAGGTGCAGGTGCCTGTATCGGTTGAACAGAAATGGTTGTTTGGGCACTGTGTATCTGTAGTACAGTCATCTCCACAGACTGGGTTGGTTGTTTCGAAACAGTTTGCATCACAAGCGGACATCGTTGTATATTCCCCTCCATTTCCATCTACTGCCTCACATGTAAAATTATCGGTGTTACATGTATAGGTAGTTGTAGTAGTTACAGTTGTAGTACCTGTAGATGATCCACTAGAAGAGGAAGAGCTACTTGTAGAGGTTGTTGTTGGTCCTGTACCGCCACAACTGTCCCTAATCACTTCGAAGTCTCCACATAATTGATCAGTGGTTGAACATACCTGATCCCACTGTCCACAACTACCAACTGCAGATCTTGCAGCAGATGCACTACTATGAACCTGTCTGTTCTCGAAACACTCACCACTAGCTGTTAGATCCCCACAAGAAAACGATAGGAACCGAGTACATGTCTGTGATCCAGGACAGCTACTCCCTGATCCTGGGTCATTACATACTGGTTGTTGGTTACTATCTGGTTGCGTACAAACCAATCCTGATTGACATTGGTTTTGACCTGGTGTACAAGCCTCTCCTTGTCCTTTTGACCCGCCTCCAGTGCTTCCAGAGCCAGAGCTCGATGTTGACCCACTTGAACCGGATGAGGAAGTTGAGGCGTTTCCGCCGCAGGCAGAAATAGCTGCGCTCGAGCTCGTACCGTCATAGCACCTATTAGAACCTGCCGCATTTGTACCACTTGGGCAGGTATTGCAACCTAAAGGACCATTGCCGTCACAAGCATTGTTGCCGCAGCTAGGATCACATGAGTCTCCAGCACTTTTGTTTGGTGTGCAATTGCCACCGGTACTACCTCCTGTGGATGATGTAGAAGATGTCGAGGACGTAGTTCCTACAGGTCCACCAGAAGTACTGACTGGAGTTTGTCCAACTGTTGCACATGCTTGTGAGGCCCATTCACCACAGCTATTAAAAGTAGTCAAATTACCATCGCTGAAGGTTGCTCCACCCGAGCATGTAGTACTACAGCTAAGTTGTGCTGCGTCTACATCTCCAGGAGATGTTTGTTGTTGGAGTCTGGTTGCTACAAGTATACTAACCCCAATCAGAATCACGGTGATTGCACCTAGGGCGATAATTGCTGCTCGTTGTGAGGTTCCTCTATTCATCCCAATAATTTAACAGAAAAGTGTTTGTAATACTAATTCGGTTGACTCCCCTTTGCCATAGTCTGGAAGACTTACTTCTTCAACAAAGATCAGTTCCATTAGATTATTACTCTCTTCTGGATGAGTATCCCTCCAGAGGTTACACTCGTATTGAAGGAAGTATGGTCGATGATGTCTGTTGCTTGCATCGTATAAATTCATCATATACTTACGCCAACGCTGATTAGGAAATTGCTCTCCAGAAACCAATTTAGGCTTTTTAAACGAAATGGGTTTTTCTCCTCTATAAAAATCAACTACACTTTTGTCATTTTTAGTTACTCTAATCAGATACCAACCATCATTCAGTAGTGGATATGGCGAGAACATATTCCACTTTTGATCTATCCTGAGTACATCTGCTATCCATCTAGAACCGCTAGGAATATATGTAGAGCTACCTGGTAAATCACTTAGATTCCACAATACGATGAAGGTTATTATTGTTCCTGCGAAAAGATCAAGTACAAGCCTGAGTACAATATTCGCAAACTCAGGGGTTTTAGTAAATTGAAGCTTTGATCTCCTTCGTTGAACTTTTAGCCATGCTTGCCATGCAGTGACTATAAATGAGAGTCTGCTTCGTAAATCTACTAGTTTTGTTTTTTTGATGCCGCTGAATATACCAGTTGAATTTAACCCTTTATGTATCCAAGGTAAGAGTTCATCCCAGAACATTGATCCGATTATTCCTATTGCAAAAGCGATATGCACGAACGGGAAAATTCCGAGTTCCATAAACAATGCGAATCCAATGTGCATTCCTATAATCACAAAGGCCCCAACTGTACGTACTGCTCCTGCGAAGTATGGTATGAAGAAAAGAAAGGGAGCAATTAGTTCGACCTTTAATACAGCGAAAGTTAAGAATTTCATCAAGCCTTCGAACCTGTACAGTACATACCCCAGTCGAGTCGTGAATAGATCTAGACTAAGAGCGTAATAAAGAGAAGTAAACTCCGTTACCCATTGATCACCAGACTTGTATACAAGGCTGAACCAGTAAATTAGTGCCAGTTGAGCGATGAAGGCAAAAGATGCCACCGAAAAGAATCGCTTTCGCTTGAATTCCTTGTTTAAAATCTTAGAATCTATAGAAAAGTATTCTCCCCAAGGCAAGAACATTGCCCAGAATAACAGGAGTCTGAAAGTCACATCCCCGGCATTTAGGACCATTGGGTTTCGATTATGAATCGAAACTAGCAAGATCCAAGAAGCTATCGTGGCTAGCCTAGTTTTATATCCTACTATCAACATCACAGCAAACACTGCTGCGAATCCGAATAAAATTAATTGAAGTTCCTGATTTCCACCTAGTAGGTGAAGTGACCACCGCCATTCTTCTGGATAATGTGTGAGGATTTGCTGCCTAGTTAGTACTCCAGAATCTGTGTAGAACATAACAACGTCTTCAAGTCTGAAGATGATGTCTAAGAGTAAAACGATTCCAGTAAATATTCTAGCTGCAGCAAGTGAGCGGAGATCTAAGCTAAGAGCGTTTTCAAACGTCCAGCTAAAGAACTTCGCTACTTTTGATATTCTCTTCCTCAATTTTTGCATTAATTGGTTAACTAATTATCTCTGGATTAGACCACTTTTTTTTATCGATGTCTAGGTTCTACATAGTTCGTGTTTTGTATGAGATAATCCGGAAGACATCCCAATAGTTTTTCCTTGGAGGATAAGATGTCGATCAACAAGCTCTTTTTAATGTTATTTATTCTTTGGGTGAGTTCTTCCCCAACACTTGCCTACACCTCAATGTGTGTAGATGCGCCCGCCGGTCTCAATCTGCGTGAAGGACCATCAACCACGACGAATGTTGTAGAACTGATGACGAATAGGACTCAGGTCTCTGTAATATCTGACCTTGGTGATTGGTTACAAGTAGCTACTCCCATTAGTAATACAGGCTATGCGTATTCGTTATACTTTTCAGATTGTATTTCTCAGAGCAGTGAAAACCCTTCATCTGTTGTTATTAATCCAGAAGGGGATTTGATTTGTCAGCAGG
>CAYGMI010000028.1:0-12418 GCA_964351125.1 uncultured Candidatus Saccharibacteria bacterium
GATACGATATATGTCTATCCAGGAATGAATATTCAGGCAGCTATAAATAGTTTGCCAATGGGTGGATTCATAACTCTATTGCCTGGAGTTCACACAATAAGTTCTCCAATAAATATTACAAATAGTAGTGTACAAATTACTGGATATGGAGATGCTTCTATACTTCGAGCAACAGGGTTCACTGGAATTACAGACACGACGGCAGCTATTCATGTTGGAGCAACAAATGGTACGGCACCAGTAAATGATACTCTCCTAAGTGATTTTAAACTTGAAGTAGCAGCAAATAGTATTCACGGTATTCGAGTTGCGGGAGGTTCAGACAATCAGGTGTCTAATGTTACGGTTCAAAAGACTGCAGGAACTTCTGGCTCTGGTACTACTGCAAAGATCGGAATCTTCTTTCTAGATGGTACTGCTACAACTCTGACTAGGCCTGTGGTTCAAAACTGTAGAGTTCTAGGTAATGGAGGCACTATATTCTTTACCGATGGAATTCATGTAACTGGAGGAACTAACTACGGGTTTGCCGGAATTTGGATGAATGGTGCAGGAATATCAAACGCATTGGTAGAAGGAAATAACGTGGATTATGTTGGGGAAACAGCGGCTGTATTTTTAGGAGTAAACAATAGTTCTTTATTTAATAATAGATTCTCTAGAATGGGAGCTGCCGGTGGCGGTGGCCCTTTGGGTGTATTTATAGGAAACTCAACAAATGTAAATGTGACTGCGAACGTAGTAACAGGTTCGCTTTCTACTGGTACTACAGCAATGGTTGTAGAAGCAGTAGATAGTGGCTCTGCAAAGACTGTTGCAGATTCAATCTTTACTGGTAATACTATTGACGGTGAGGGACTTGGAGGATTAGGTTTCTCTGAAGGGTTTAATATAGGTAGTGCGAATAATACAAATGTACATCGCAATATTTTCCAAAATAATGTAGTGCGTGGAGCATCGAATGTTGTTACAGAAGCTTTTGATATTCAAGGTAATGCCGATGATAACTCAATAGTAAACAATACTTTAATTGGTGGAACCAACCCTTGGGATATCGGAGTGAATATTGCATCAGCAACTGCGGAACGTAACACTATCCGTGGAGTAAAGTCGGTAAATGTTACTTCACCTATTGCAGATGCTGGTACAAGCACTCTAATTGGAGTTGGACACCATCGCGCGACTGCAGCACCAACAATCAATGACGACATAGCAGATGGTTATGCCGTAGGAACAATTTGGATTAACACCACTGCAGACACAACATATATCTGTGTTGATGACACTGTGGGGGCTGCAATTTGGAATCAAATAGATGGTGTTGGAGGTGGCCCATCTTCTCCAGGTGCGTATGGTCAACTACACACGTTTGATGGGAGTATAAATGTACCTTTAACCACGAGTTGGGCTACAAAGCAGCCATTCAATACTGTAGGGCCAAACTCTGGAACTACCCCAAATGCAACGACCGATTTAATTACGATAAATACTACTGGACTGTATCAAGTAGAGGCGACAATCTCCTATAGTGCAGGAAATAATAATACGATAGATACGGCCATAGGAATAAATGGGGTGGTACAGACAACAACAGGTGCTAGGACTTTGATGAACGGAGGCGACGAGCAATCAGCAAGTATTACAGGAATCTTTAGTTTAAATGCTGGGAATACAGTGGGTATAATGATGCAAGCTAATACAAACACAAATGCAGATGTTCAATTTGCTACGCTTAATGTCAGTACTGTTGGAGGAGCGGGAGGAGGTTCAGGTACACTAGACGATGCCTATACCAATGACTCAGATAAAAAGCTAAATGTTAATAATGCTCTAGGAATTGAATTTGAGTCCACAACCTCCGGAAACATTGTCTTCGATATGCAGAGTACTGGTGATTTCGTTATTCAGGATGCGGGAACAACAGTGTTTACAGTGCAAGATGACGGGTTTGTAGGCATTGGAACAACTGCAGCAACCCAGCCAGTTGATATCCTTTCGAATGTGGGTGCTACTAATCAAAATGGAGTACTTAGAGTTCGCACGACCGTAGATAGAACTGCTTTCAGAATCGAAAATTCGGATGGGATAGCAAGTACAACTCCAATATTCAGGCTTCAAGGTGATAACACAGCAGATAATGCCTTCATGACATTGCTTTCAGGTGATGCCTTTGCAAGATTCAATACAACAGCAGCTGGAGTCTTGTCTTGGGGTTCTGGAGCAGGTGCAACTGATACAAACTTATATAGATCAGCAGCTGATCAACTCGCAACAGATGACTCATTCAGAATCAATACTAATTTAATAATGGGGAATAACGGGACAGCAGGAGCTCCAGCAATGATTTTCTTAGGCGATACGAATACAGGAGTATTCCACCCAGCTGTAGGTAACATTGCAATTTCTGCATCTGGGACAGAGCAGATCAGGGTAACTCCAAATGGGCTGCGGTTTACTGGTAAGGTCTCTGATCCAGCAAGCCCTCAAGAAGGAGATATATGGTTTAGATCAGATACAGGTAACTTTAAGGTCTATGCAGACGGCCGAGCACAGCAAATTCAAACTGTAGCAATTGCGCAGGTTTATCAATCTGGAACTACAGTTATTCCAGTGACACCTGCGACAGCGATAGCTTGGAATGGCGCATCAACTAACTTGCGTTCTGTGGACTCTACGTTTACCCATTCAACTTCAACAAATCCGAGTAGAGTTACTATAAATGATTCTGGCTTGTACAAGATTTCTTACAATGTTTCTTGGGAGGTTACGACTAATAATAGAAATACAGTAAGATGTGAGCTGTACATAAACGGGGCACAACCATCGCCTGTGGTTGGAGTCTCTTATGATTACGCAAGAAATGGTACCGATATGTACGGTACTAATGGTGTAGAAGTTCTATACGCACTTACTGCTGGTCAGTATGTTGAAGTCCTTTGTCAGAATGTAGGTACCACTAATTCTACAACTACTATCGCCAACCAGAGTTGGATGAATCTTGAACTTGTGAGGAGAAACTAATTAGCATATGAGGATAAACGACGAGACAATTAGGTCTAATAGAAGGGAATTTCAACCTGTAGGTAGATCAAAGCCAAAAATAGGTAACAGAATGATAATGCTATCTGCTCTAGTAGCCGTACTGATAGTAGTAGTTGTGTTGTTTATCTCAGGTACTATATCCTTTCCAATTAGTCAGAACCTAGGAGTAGAAGGTGGCGAAGCTGAAGTAAGAGAGGTGTTAGCCAATTTACAAGATAACTCTATTAAACAGATACTAGATTTAGAAGACTCGGAACCTATAATCGCTACGATCGTGGATGCAGACTTAATGAGGGGAGAAGATCCAGTTTTTTATGCCTCGGCAGAAGATAATGATACGGTAATAATTCTCAATCAAAAAAGACTAATCATCTTATATAGAAAAGCTACAGACTCGATAATTAATATTGCGAGCGGTACTTTAGCAGTTACAAACCCCTAGTCGTGAATAAAGAAGAATATCTTGATTTGCTTTCTCAACAATTCGTATGTGTTTTTTCTACTGTTACGCCTGACAATAAGTCTAACTCTGCAATGGTATATTTCCGTTTTGATAGAGAAAGTATGAAGCTCTATATTGCTTCTAGGGTTGGAACGGCAAAAAGTAGGAATTTAATTACTAATCAGCACATTTCCATCGTAGTTCACCCTGCAAATACGGGTTTAACCTTTCAGGGCTTAGGTACTGCACAGTTAATTGACGAAGAGGAATTCGCAATGCGGAAAATAACCAAAATTTTACAAAAAATCTCTAGAGATTCGAATTATAGTAACTTTCCTCCTCCAGTCTTAGCAGGGGCAGAGTCGCCCTTGGGGATAATTGAGGTAGATATTACTGAAATGAAGCTGATCGATGCTACAAAGCTCGACACTAAGGAATCTTTCGACTTTTCAGACACAGTAACTCAGATTTTCCCTTAATTACATATCTAAATATATATTTCAATATTGATCTTGGGATTTCTGCTGTTTATACTATTCTAACTATTTAACTGCCCAGAGGCCCACAAGGAATTGCATTCCAGGTGGGCCTCGATTTTTACTGAAGTGTCTCTAAAAACTTTCTTACTTCGGGAACAGTTTTCTTTGGAGAGATTTTTGGAAAAGATTTTAGAATTTCGCCATCATCTCCAATTACGAAGGCCGATCTAATAGTTCCCATATATTTCTTACCATACATGCTTTTCTCTCCCCAGACTCCAAATTGATCTTGAAGCTTATGCTCAGGATCAGAAAGCAGTTCAAAAGGTAATAAATTCTTCTCTATAAATTTTTGGTGTTTATCTATCGGGTCAGAACTGACCCCGACAACTTCTGCACCAAGCTTTTTGAGGACTTGGTAAGAGTCTCTAAGCTCGCATGCTTGAGTTGTGCAGCCTGGGGTATCGTCTTTTGGATAGAAATAAAGAACGAGTAACTTGCCTCTGTAGTCTTCGAGGGATTTAGACTCTCCAGTTGTAGATTGAAGTGTAATCATTGTAGGCTAATAAAAATCAAAAACTTTGCTATAATCATCTGCTAAAGTCTATCACGCGCCAGTAGCTCAACAGGATAGAGCAACGGCCTTCTAAGCCGTAGGTTGCAAGTTCGAGTCTTGCCTGGCGTAATTATCTTTCTGCAGCATTGTTATTCATTCCTCTAGCTAGTATATTATTAGATAGTTGAATAACAAAATGTACCCAGAACCACAGAATAGATCACTAATACTAGTAACCTTTGTCTTCCTCACGTTTGCGATGATAATCTTTGTCGCTGCACAGGCCTATCAGAATCTATCTCCAGACTCGGCATCAGCTAGCGACTTTAACTACGGTAATATCAGGTATTTCGGATACTGGGGTACGGCGGGATTTCTAGAAGGTAAAAACTTTCTAGACGAAATCGAGCTTAACACTATCAATGTTGCACACATTCAGGCGATAGCAGAACCTGCAAAGATGAAGAGTTATTTTGAGTCTGCCAAAAAGAAGGATATAAAGCTGATTGTTGACGTATTTTGGTGGTTTTATGGTCCTAATGGAACTAAAAATGCAAACGGGACAGCAGGGCTAGCTCTTAGGAGTGATAGAGTACAAGCTTGGGCTACTTTTAAGCAGATTGCTGCGGGCTACGAAGATCAAATTGCATACTTTTATTTTGATGAACCAATACTTAAAGGTGTATCGGAGTTTGATTTTAGAGCGGTTACTAAATTCTTAAAATCAGAGTTCCCTCAGAAAAAGGTAATGACAGTACTTGCCTATACAAGCTTTACGAAGGCTAATGACAGCTATTTAGAGTATGTGGACGCTATTGGATTTGATTATTATTATACTTTCGAAGGAACAAGTTTTGAGACTTACAAGGCAAAATATGTCGACTTTTTAAAGCTAGTTAGACCAAACCAGGAGGTTTGGTTAATTCCAGAATCATACTCTACTTCGAATAAACCTAATGAAATAATGCAGGTGCTTGATAGCTATCTACGCTTTGGAGCAATTAGGCCTGAGGTAGTGGGGGTACTCCCATTCTTGTATCACAACAATCCTGAAGTGCCAAAACTTACTCATGCACTAAGAGATTATATCGTTCCAGACGCACCTGACTATAGCGCTGCTGTTGCGAATCAATATCGTGTCGCCGCCACAGATATACGTGCTAACTATCGTAGATTACAAGGATGTCCTACCATAACAGTAAAAGATCCGATCAGAACGCCAGTGACTGTAAATGAAACACCAACAACACCTACTGGCTCTAGCACACCAACGACTACCACCGGTGGAACTGTACCATCGACTTCTGTAATACCGCCATCTCAGCAAGACACAGGCAGATGTGCAGGAGATGTAGATGGGAACTTATCTGATGGTTACCAAGTAAATATTCAAGACTTATCAATATTTGCTAAAGCATACGTCCACATAAGAGATAAAAAGCCAGGTTATCAGGATTTGATATCTGGCTATGATCTGACTAAAGATGGGCAAGTTGGTATTGCAGACTTGGCTGTGTTTGCTTCAAACTACAAGAAGCCATTATCTACCTGTAAAATCTACTAAGCAATGAGTTTTAAGAGTATCTTAATCATAATATTAGGTTTAATAGTATTGGGAGGTTCTGGATATTTGGGCTACTCTTTATTAGGTAATCTAGGTATAAATGACTCAGGTGACGAGGTTGCCCCAAATACCGTAAGTATAGATTCGGTGAATTTTGATTATACTATAAGTACATCTCCTAGAAGTATTGATCTAGTTAAGAACGAAGGGATAGAGGTGGAGATTTCTTTGATGGGTAATTTACAGAATCTAGAGGCTCTAGATTTGGCAATGAGCTATGATCCTAAAGAAGTAAGGGTGGAATATATCGAATCAGGAAGCTTATTCGAATTCTACGCAGAAAAGGAGATAGACGAAACTAAGGGTTACATAAATGTTGCAGGCGCAGGCCTGAAGCAGACTTCTGATAGAGCGATAATAAAATTTAGCTTCATCAAGTTGATTGATGGCGAAGTAGAGATTTTGGTAGATGGTTTTAACTTAACTAAGCAAGTAGATGACAGAATGACTCAGATAGTAGTAGGAGGTGAATCAAAGGTAATAAACGAACAAAAAATAGTTATTAACTAAATCTGATGGACCAAAACAATCAATCGGTAGTAGTAAGGTCATACAAAGTACCCTTAATCTTTGTATCTGTTGTATTAGTTCTCAGTATTCTGCTTAACTTGATTCTCGGTTTCTTTGCAGTTGATCGCACAATCAGAGTAAACGAGCTATTAGGTTCGGACGATCAGGTAAATATAGATAGTCAAAGTGAGTCTAGGCCCGACAAGCCCGAAACTGTGAAAACAGGTTTCGAAATAACAGATATAGAGTTGTTAGTAGATGAATCTGGAGAAGGTTATAGAGTAGAGGGAAGCTATCCGTCTATAGCAATAGATGGCATACAATCAGATGTAATGAATGCAGCTATAAGTGACTATATCGAAGGTGATTTGATTCCTCCTATCGAGACCGCTGCAGAGACAGCTATAGCAAGTGAAGCGTTTGGCGAATTTGATTACGAAATATATCAGCACATGAATGGTCAGGTTGTATCTGTCGTACTAGAAGGTTCTCTCTATTACGGAGGAGCACACCCAAATCCTTTCCGAAAAACATTTGTATTTGATATTAGTCAAGATAGAACGGTCTTAATTGTTTTAGAAGATGCATTTAGAGAAGGAGTAGATTATTTAGATCAGCTTTCTACAATTAGTCTTGCAGAACTATCTACGGACGAGAGAACTGCTGATTCTACATTCTTGGTCGACGGTACTGCACCAGTAGATGGAAATTATTCAGTTTGGCACATTGACGACAATGAGCTCGTTATCTATTTTGGAGCGTATCAAATTGCAGCTTATGCAGCAGGTACATTCGAAGTGAGAATCCCAATCACTGAACTAGAAGGATTTAGATACTAAATAAGCAAGTCAGCTAGCAATTAACAGAATTTACTCTTAAAGTCCCAGAGTATATTTGTGAAGTTGATTGCAGCCTGATAAGGGGTATCATACGGACTAAAGTATTTGTGCACGTCTCCATCACTCCAATACTTGGTACTCATATAGTAATAATGATCTGAGGTTTGAAGTTTTCCCCATATCGAAAGCAATCGGTCTTTCTCTTCCTGAGATTCTAGATTCTCTAGGTGTTTATGTAGTTCCTTTCCGAAAAGGTATATTGCTTCTAGTGCTTTTTGTTGCATTTCGTTGCCAGTCCAAGCAGATAAATCTCTTTCTGCATCTGCCCAAGATACTATTTCTGGGTAGTCTAATAATTCTTCTGATTCAAATAGATCGGTGGCTTCCGAAGGTAGGATAAATTCGATCCCACGTTTGGCAAATTCTACAGGCAGTGCTTTATAGAAATCAAAAATACCAGACTCAATTCTGTGGTGTTCTCCCACAGTTTCGTAATCCATGCATAGGTTAACTAGGTAACCTGGCTGTTCTAGAATCCAATCAGCAAACTTCTCGGCTGTTACAGGGTATCCTTCCCAGCCCTGTAGCTGGAATCTGAAAGCAATATCGTCTGATCTTTTATAGTTCTTTAGTAGTAGCTTTAACTCTGATTGAGGCTGTTTACCAGAAAGTGGTTGAACATCCTCGCTTAGCTCTTCTGGCTTATTACGATACATATAATTAGGGCTTCTCCAGTCTAGTATCGGGTCCCAACCTTCGGCAAACATCGCCTTGAATCCAAGTCTGCGCATAATCTCACCTACGTCATTTCTATAAGTCAGTTCTGTATTGCGAAACACATCAGGATTAGCTCCAAAGGTGTTGTAGAGGTTTTCGCACTGCATTTTGACTTGGCGAATGAATTCGTCATGATCGTAGAATGAAGCTAGGGAGTGATAGTAAGTCTCGCAGATAAGCTCCATCTTGCCAGTCTCGTACATCGTTTTATACAGTTCAATTACGTCAGGAGCGAATTCTCTTAGCTGCTCCAAAACTGTACCAGTAAAGCTGTAAGAAACCTTTAGGTCGTTATTCTTGATTAAGTCCAAAAACATTTGCCCAGCCGGTCTGTAGTTTCTTTCTACTACACGGTTGATAATGGTCACATTATCTTGGCCACTAGGGCCCATAAAATAATCCTGATTCTGAGGAACGTCATAAGGACTGAATGTATTATTCATCCTAAATGGCTGATGTACGTGAAAGTACAGTGACACATATTTTTTATCTTTAGCGGAGTTGGGCATTAATACAGCTTAGAGATGAAGCTGCGCGTGGTCAAGTCATCTCGCTGTTTAGGATCGCTTAATCTCTTTTACATTAAAGCTTGTCCAGGCCATAATAAAGGCAGCAGCTAGTGCAAAAGAGCACATTAACGATGTTAAATCTGTTAGATCCAGCTCGGGTGAAAGGGCTACCACTATGAGTGAAGCAGGGAAGAAGGTTAGATAAGCTAAGAACATCATTCCATTAAGCTGCCTAAAGTTTCTATCTTTAGCCTTAAAGTAATTCCAAAGCTCCACAATCATCGAGATAGTTAATGTTCCCAAATAATAGATTCCCCAAGCTCCAACGATTGTAGATTGATTAGCTCTAGAGATGAACTTTACTAAGCAGAAAACTTGTGGTGCTCCGTCAAATACTCCAGGATTCATAAATAGTATTAGTCCAAGTATGCTTCCTGCACCAAAGGTGAACCAAAAGAACCAATTATGATTAACGTTTCGGGTAATTAGGTAAACCCCTAAAGGTGGAAGGAATGTAGTGGCAAGTATTGCTAATTGTAGTCCCCAATTTACTTGGAAGTAAAGATAAATGAACTCACCTAGCTGGTATGTAGCTAGGAGTGAAAGTATTACAGCAAAAACTTCCCTATAAGACTTGCCTTTAGTCAATACGTAGATTGCTAGGCCATATTCTATGACGGCAAACAGTAGTGATCTTACGATAAAAGGATCTTCCATAAATCATAGTAAATCAAATCGAAAAAGATTCCAAGGAAGCTAAGTATGCGAATTTACCGTTTGCCAGCATAGCATTTCGAGCTTTTGTGCTATAATTATTGATGGGTAATATACAAAAACCAAGAGCAATTGTGGCTTTATTCCACGGTAAAAACGATATACTGCGCGAGCTAGACGAGAAGATAGTTATCAGGCTATTGGCGATGAATCCACAGCAGATCGACTTCGCCCTTAGAGAGCTGGTGAATACTGGCGCAGTGAATGTGGACTCTTTGCGTTATAAACTAGAAACAATCAAAACTGAAAATGACATCCAGCAACTGCTACTTAATTTAGATCCAGAAGAATATCTAGACATTGAACAAACTTCGTTTTTGATCCCTAGCGAACCAATCTTTGGACATAGACTTAGGCATATAGTAAATAAAATTGATGTGATAGAGAGTGAAGTTGTAGAGAACCATGAGTACGAAGATATTTCTGAGTACATTTCGAGTTTTAGACAGTTTTATCCGATTACAGATACTTGTATAGAAAGAGTGTACTCTTTGGCAATTAAAGCAGCTACAGAGCTATCTCAGGGCAATTTAGACCTTAAAGTAGGACTAATTGGAGGAAATAGAAATATAGATGGAAGGCTGATACCTGTGGGAGGCGAAATCGTTAGAGAGTTCATTCGAGGGCTACTAAATGTGGGATCATTCAAAGCTTCTTTAGAACAACTAGGAATCACCGAACACTTGTGGATCGAATATGTTGAGTTAATTAACAATGCATACACTGAGCCAGAACTATTAGAGCAAGCTGGATCAGGTAGGGTAGAGTGGTCGGCAACCACTGCTAGCAATATGAGCTCAATTGGTATTCTGACAAATACATTTGATGTAAGCGTGATTAGTACGCCTGAACATCTACCTAGAATCAGGGCATCGATGGAGTTGCAAGGGTTGGATACTTCAAACACTGAATTCCTACCAACTGCAGGGATAAGTAATTTTAGACTGAGAAATTTTGGACAACTAGTCAGAGATTACAGTCTTGAGATTGCAGCCTGGCCGATGAATTCAGAGCTGGTTAGAAAAACAGGTGTACCGCAGATGCTAGAAAATTATGTAAAGCGAAAGAGGGCCGCTTAGTTAGCTAGTCTGAATAAGCTGAAACTGGTATAATCAGCATGCTAAATTCATAAAAGTAAAGTGGGCTGGTAGCTCAATCGGTAGAGCAGTGGCCTTTTAAGCCATTGGTTGTGGGTTCAAGTCCCGCCCAGCTCACTTTGCATTTAAAATATAGAAAACCCATTCATATGGGTCGATAGCTCAATGGTAGAGCAGTGCCCTCTTAAGGCATTGGTTCTGGGTTCAAGTCCCAGTCGACTCATATGAATGGGTTTTTTGTGTTCTAGATAGGTTTGATATGGGGATAAAAATGCATAGAGGGCGTTAGATCTTGTCCAACGCCCTTTCGTGTTATTTTTGATTATGGCTTGCAGAACTGTTCACCAATAGGTGAGGATTTGGTGGCAAACACCACTTCAAGACCTTCTGTAGCGACAATGTTGTGCATCAGAATGTAGTCATCCTGTTCCCCAAGACTTACGGAACTGCTAGTAACTACCAAGTATACCTTTTCACCATCTAAGGTGAACTCGCCTTGTCCAACAATCTCAGGATTCTTTTCCCTAAGAGAAAGTGCGGCTTTCACTGCTAAGTCGGTATAGATATCGGTAGTTTCGGATGCCAATTCCATATTAATTTCGTCAGCCATTTTCAAAAAACTCCTTTTTTTTGTCCCCGAGATACAACATCCACGGGGTAATTATCTGTAAGCAAGTATACTAAATATAAAGTAATAGTGCAATACTCGGTATATATAAGAGGCGACAAGAAATTCATTCTACAACTTTTGTCAGTAATAGGTAAATAGTTTTCTGGGGTGGTATAATTGCACCACGAGGTGGTCTTTTAGCGAGGTTTAAAACAATATGCGCCCGTAGCTCAACTGGATAGAGTCCCGGTCTTCGGAACCGGTGGTTGTAGGTTCGAATCCTACCGGGCGTATGTTACTTAATAGATTCACCCTATTTCCAATGACACTGTTCGAAGTGGTTTCTGTACTATAGTTACTTTGTAGTTATGAGTAAGTCTAATATTTTTTCGACTAAATCTATAGATGTCGTCTCCGTAAACTTTCCGAAATATGGAAAACGATTAACCTCGTAAACTTTATAACCTGTTGAGGTAACTACATAGTCAATCGCACAGAAATCTATTTCTAGATTCTTAATAAAGCTGGAAAGCTGTTTGATTACTCTGGGATCTGCTTCGATTTGTTTCTGATTATCACTAGCATTTGTCTTGAATCCTTCTGATGCTGTGCGAATTACTGTACCAATATGGTCACCACCCACAAAGACACTCCTAATATCTTGCACTGGAGTTTGAACAATATACTCTTCGAGTTTTATATCTTTTAAATCTTGTTTTACAGCAGAAAGTAGGTCTGAGTTCTCTATTAGTTCAACACCTTTTCCGCTAAATGAGTTTGAAGATGCTCCAATGCTTTTGGCTACCAATGGATAATTCTGCTCAGATTCGTAAGATAATCCGTATAGGCTACTAGGTGTTGGAATATCATACTGTGCCAATAATAAAGATTGCAGAACTTTATCTGAAAGCGTTGGATGGTTCTTCAGACTAATACTGTTTAGGATGTTGGGTGGAAACCCAAGGCTGATAGCAATATAGTAATAGAACTTTTCGAACTGCTCCGTAGTGAATACGACTATTGAATCTGCAAAATCTGCTGGAAGACCTTCTATCATTACCTCTTGGTCAGATATTCTGATCTTCAAGTCTTTCACAGAAACATACTCTAGTTCTAGTCCTAGACTTTCTGTTGTTGGTTTATAAAGAGATATCCAATG
>CAYGMI010000028.1:12428-16855 GCA_964351125.1 uncultured Candidatus Saccharibacteria bacterium
AGTTTATTCTGCATATTCGCTTATTAACCTACTAAATAGTTTTTCACTCTCTTCGATAAAGTTTTTATCTGAAAGATTGTCTACTGCATACTGTCTAACTTTAGCTCTATCGATTTGATCTATCATAGCAAGTTGGTTCACGGCTTGTTCAGGAGTATCAAATAAGTAGCCTTGTTTACCGTCTTCAAATAATTCGCTAGCTGTACCGCTATCGCTATATGCGATAACAGGGGTTCCTGTTGCCATCGACTCAGCTACAACTCTGCCAAAAGTTTCTTTAAAAGGTTTCTCTATTCCAGAAGTCAAAATAAAAGCTTTAGCATTGCCCATTAATTCATATTTCTGTTGCTCATTGGCGTTGCCAAAGTAGATGTACTTTTGACCATCTATCTTAGACATTATATTCTCAGCAAAGTATTTTTCTTTGCGGTATCGATTCTTTTCTTTGCGGATGATAACTTCTCCGGCAACTATCATTGGTAAGTCTGCCATGATCGCAATATCCAATGCGGTTGAGGTTCCTTTTATCTCTTCGATTCTTCCCAAAGACAAAACATATTCTGAATAGTTTTCTTGGATCTTCTTTATTTCAGGAAGAGTGATCCTGTCTGGTTGCATTGGAGCTGGGTAGAAATCCACGTGCTCCATTCTGATTCCATACCTAATTACGACCACGTTAGAGTATGCTGAGAGTGAATCCCGCATCATATCTGAGTGTACGGTGACTGTGATTGCCTGATTAGTTAGGAATCTATCAAGTTTATCGACGTGATGATGGAAGGACACAACAAGAGGTAGACCCGAGTCGTAGAATTTTGAGATGAGAATCTCTTCTTGGATCCTAAAGTTGATGATCTCTATCTTATTTGCCTGCATAAGGTTAAACAGAACTCCTTCTGTAAAGCTCAAAAAATCTTTCTTACTTACAGGTTTATCTGGTGTGATTACCTCAACGTTAGAATGATCAATTGCTGAACCTTTTGGTGCTATCAGGAATACGTGATGATTTCTTCGTGCCAAACCTAAACTCAAATCATATATGCCCCTCTGTGTACCTCCGTATCCATCAAATGGAGGTACAGGTGTGAGATGTGGTGCGACTATGGCAATATTCATGGACGGGCATCGTAGTCAATTTCTTGACCAGCTAGTAGTGCTTTAACGCGGTTTCCTGTTAGCTCTGTATGTTTAACCTCAGGGTTAAATTCTAGTTTGTCTATATTTACGACTTCTCCGAATCTTAGTCCTGATAGCCGAACCTCTTCGGTAAATAGCTCTTTTATCTTCTGCTTGCTACCTAGCATTTGTTTCATGATTTTTATTCTAAATCTTAGGTACTTATTTACGGTAGCTCTAAGATCAGATTTAAAACCCGTAGATTCTTGGAAAGTCAGAGAGTCTTCTTGTACTTGCTGTACGTATAGAGGCTTTGTAATAACAAAGAATCTAGCTCCAAATGCAACCAATCTGTTGCGTAAATCATCATCTGCAGATACTCTCACATTTAAGAACCCACCGAGCTCTCTGAATAATTCAGCCCTAAACAGTGAGCCAATCACTCTAATGTATTGATCTTGTTCGCTATCAGTATGAATATGTAAGAAGTCCTCAAAGAGACTATATGGCATACCTCTTAGTTGCTCGCTTCCGTCTGGGCGGACGTGTTTTGTAACTGTACTCACAACAGCTATATCGTTCTTTCTAGGAGCTTCTTTTTCTGGAAGTTGGAACATCTGTGCTGCCATCTCTGAGATGGCTGTATTTGTAGAATACACATCATCTGAATCTAAGAACATTATTCCTTCTGCCTTACCACACATCAGTAGTGCTAGGTTTCTCGCCTGATAAGCTCCCATATTTCGATCAAGTCTGATAAAGCTCAATCTAGAATCATTATTAAGCTGATCGCGAATGAAGTCTGACTGTAGTTTTTCTGATGCATCGTCGATAACGATAACGTTTAGGTTCGGATAGTCCTGTCCTAAAGCTGAGTTTACAGATTCGTTTAATAGCTCATCCCTGTTATAGCTAGGGATTATTATTGTAATTAAAGGATATGCTTCCATCTTCTTTAGCTAATAACTAAATTATCTACCATCAATCAAGGCCGCAATTACATCGCATTCAATGCTTGGTTCAGGATCAATAGTGATACCAGGTGATTTATTGGCCTCAAGAATCATTAATTCTCCTGTTCTATTGTCTACTATTGTGTCTACTCCTGCAATTTCAAGCTTAAATAGCTTGGCAGCTTTTATACACATTTCCGTAAGCTCTTGATCAATGTTTTGTGCAAATGTAGCCTTCCCTTCGTTCGTTCTAAAGCTTTCTTCTTCTTTTAGAACATCTATTCTGGCGTCACACTTCTCACCTGTTACGAATCCTCTAGTAGATTTTTCGTGAGGTACAAATTCTTCGAAATGCCATAGTCCATCTTCGTCGATGTTGTGTTTTATTTGATCAGATAGTTTCGCAAGTTGATCAGCATTTTCGATAAGAATAACTTTTCTACCAAGCTCTGATTTAGCCTGTTTAGCAACGAACTTATCTCCGAGTATGCTGCTTATCCATTCATAATTATGATTCTTATCATCACCACTAAAATAGAATCTAGGTGAATGTAGTCCATTTATTTTGAAAAGTAACTTCTGTAAGACTTTTCCTGCTGTAAAGTTATGCAGTTCCATTCTATTTATTAGTCTTACGTCTTTAGACTCGCAGTAGAATGCAATTAAAGATGCGATGTCATAGCTCTTTGGGCTTTTTCGCACATTATAATTTATTACAACATCAAAATCGGCAGGATCGTATCCCCCAATAGTTACTACAAGCTTTCCATCTCTGTCCTCATATATCTCTGTTGAGCTATAGCCATAAGTAGTAGTGATTTCAGTATCTTTTACTTTTTCACTAAATGCTTTAGCAATATTATCGAAACGTTCTGAGGTATGGGTAAATATAAGTAAGGCTTTGTTCATATTTATTTACTAACATCTATTAAGACTTTTTCTAGTGACTTCTTCCCAACAATTACTGAATACTTTAGTTTAGATCTGTCGTATGCAGAACAGTAAGTATCGAATGTAACGCCAGCAAGGGTTAGTTTGATTGTGAAGTATGGACGCATGCTTCTTCCGTGACTTGATTTTACAGGAACCACCTTCTCGATCCCAATAATCTCGCGTTCTCGAACTTGCTCCATTATCCATTCTGTATAGCGGTCAACTTCCTCTGCATCCATTTGTAGGAATTTTCCTTCGTCGTGAACTTCGTTAACTAGTTCGTCATATCTGTAAAGTGTATCTGCGAACCCAATTCTTTCTAAAATCTTGCGATCTATCGAAGTAGAATCTGCACCAGTATCAATTTTGGCCTTGGTCTGATCTGAGATTCCTTCGGGTCCTGTTATTTTGATGTTTTCAATAATTCCAATTACTTGCCTACCAGTGAGTTGCTCAATATTCATCTCAATTTCTCCACCAAACAACTCTCTACCTAGTCTTATTCCATGCTTTGAACTTTTAACTTTAACTCCTTTTATCTTCTCGAGTCTGGATCTCATTCCTTCCTGGTCCGCTAGTTGAATCGATAGTCCAGTTCTGGCGTTTAGTTCAACTACTCTGGGTCCATCCTCTCTATCAATTAGAAAATCAACAGATGCCCAGCCTAGTCCTGAGATGTTTTGAGATTTTACTGCCAGTTTAAGAATCGTGTCCCAGTGTGGAACCTGCATACCTGCAATACGAATATTGTTGTGCGGAATATACTCAATTGTTCCCTTCTTGCCTTTCACAGCTGTTGTGAGTTTTCCTGATCCAATATCAATAGCAGCACCAATAGCACCTAATGCCATGTTGGCCTTTCCCTGTGATTCTGCGGTTGGCAGTCGCAACATTGCCATGACTGGAACTCTATTGAATACTATTACTCGCACATCTGGAGTTGCTCCCTTATAGGTATACTGTTTAAATGCTTTATGTGGTTTTACGCGTTCTTCAAGCATCACCACGTCAGGTTGATTAAATAGAGAATATCTTCCTTCTAGAATGTCACGCATATGCTGCTTTATCTGGTTTAGATCTGACTTACTACGATCACCTCTGATCCATTTCCCATTCTTCTTGTTAAAGAAAATGTCTATTCCACCACCTTCTATTCCGTGCACAGGCTTGATTACAAATGACTTTGGTAGATCTTCTTCTTGAAGAGAATCTAGTTCACGAAAAGTACTAATCGATTTGATAGTTCTCGGTACGGGAATGTCTTCTAGCTCTAGAACTGATTTGGTGAAAAGTTTATCGTCAGCTATGCGTACAGCTTTACGCCTATTGTAAGGACGAATGTACTCCAATTATCTAGAGTTGAGACCTAGTATTCTGTCTCTGTTGTTCCAGGCTCTTAGTAGTCCCATCTATTTATCTTCGTTG
>CAYGMI010000029.1:0-2256 GCA_964351125.1 uncultured Candidatus Saccharibacteria bacterium
TTCAAAAGTTACTGTTGAATCTATATATTTATCTGCTCCACCTCCACCATTACCTTCAGACACGTAATTAAGGCAGCTATTAACTACTTGATTATCTGCACGACAAGCTAGATTACCTCGAATGTTTGCCAAATTAAAAGGAGGAGGATTCTGCTCATTGTAATAGAAGCTAGCTGGCTGAAGCCCTGCGTATCCATATACCAATGCATCGGGGTTCCAAGTTCCACATAAGCATGATGCAGTTCCTTTATTCGCATCCACACAAGCAGCTTCTCCTTCGATTGGTCCTCCTGTCTCTAAGATGTAACACATCTCGGCACCAGTTCCGACCCATTGCTCTGTGCCCACAATCATTTCGCTCCCGTATATTAGGTTCTGTGGATCGTCAGTTACAATTTTAACTTCTCCCTGACATGCATTAACCTGTTTTACCTTTCTACGAATTTGAGAAGGATCAAATACTCTATATTCATCGATAAAGTCAGTAGATTTGTCATAACCTAAGGTAGAGCCAAAGAATATAGTCTTCTCGTCTAGCTCTGGCCCAATGAAGTCACCCGAGGGATTTTCAGGGCTAAATACATTGTATGATTTTCCATCAAAGTCTGGCTGTTCGATATTGCTTTGCTCCATTTCCAGTTCGATCTCGCTGTTAGAAGATAGAGAATAATCAGCTGGTTGTGATGATCTCCGGAATGAATAAGATCGCATTAACTGAGAAGTGTTATTGATAGCACTCCCAAGCCATGGCATCGCATAATTAAAGTCTGCGGTAAGCCTATCCCTTGATTGTGGAGTAATTCCAGGAACTAGCGGCACAGGGTTATCGGACTCCGCTGGTACCTGCCCAGTGATTACTCCAACAGTTGCTCTGTTAATACCGTCGTAGTCACATATATGTAGTCCATCTGGACATAGCTCATCTGATTGTATTTGTAGTCTACGTAGAGCCCAACCGTTTTGCGAGGCAAGCACAGCTAGAGCACTATTGTATTGAGCCATAGTCTGTTCTGAACACAACCCATCGGTTCTTCTGTCAGGAGCAAAACTAATTATTGGAGCAATTCCACCCGCTTCCATTGCCTGAGCAATCACACGAACGTTAGATATAAAACTAGGGATGTTTGATTCACCTCTCTGACAATCGTTTGAACCAAACATAATAATTCCATAATCAGCCCCTTCCGCTATTGCTGTATTAAGTTTTGCGGTGTGTGGTCCGTTAGAAAAATTATATGAATATGTAGCAGGGATTGCGATATTATTCACATTGGCAAAGATTGTGCTATCAAGGTATGTTGCCCCCGTACTAATGCTGTCTCCAACTGCCAAGATTTTATCTAAGATGAATTCATCTATTCGACCAGGATCAGGCTGAGATACTGCTTGCCCTCTAACTGGCACACCTATAGAAGACTCTCCCGATGCGTTCAAGCTTACATTTACCTTGCCAGCAAATTGATTAAGTGGATCATACTGATTATCTTGGGCAACCTCCTCTGCACGAGAAGCATATGGCCTGTACTGATTAGTGTCTGTTCCAAGAGGTGAGTTACTTCCGAAGCTTCTTATCGGAAGGGCAATTTGTAATGTGTGGTTTACTGCAGCGGAACATGTATGATTATCTTCATCAACCTCTAAACATACAACTCTCGAAGATACCTGTTTGTTACCATTGTCAGGAGCTTCTCTGACCGAGCAAGATCTGGCAGCACTCATATCCGAGTACTCTATACCTGTTTCGTCTGTATCGTAATTACAGTTCGTACCTTTAGTAGTGAGTCTTGCATAAAAGTCGTCTAGAGCTGCTGGGCCCAAGTCCCTAACTATCGTCTGGTCTAGCTTACTGCCACTAATTACAGCCCTAACTGTAGGATCATCTGAAAATCGGCCGAAATCGTGCTCAAATCTCTCAAGAAAACTCTGACCAATCACTGGCTCTACGTCTTCTGCAGGGCGCCAATTCAAAATTATCGCTTGCATCTGACTTTTTGCAACATATGCTTCATCTTCTATTCTCAACACTAATGAGTCAGCCCTATTCGTATCACGGAGTAATTGTTTTGCAGTAAAACGTTCTCCTCCTTCCGGATCGGAATAAAGCCAATGTGCAGTATTCTCGTATAATCCTTTTCCACTTGTACTATCTGAAGAAAGATCTTTAAAGTTTTGGTCAGAGTTTTTTCCGCTTAGAAGCATTACATCGTACAAATTTCTTCCTTTGTAACCATTACCAATCTGAAATCCTCCAAATTC
>CAYGMI010000029.1:2266-2510 GCA_964351125.1 uncultured Candidatus Saccharibacteria bacterium
TCGAAGCACTAAGTTCAACTATTGGTGTACCAACTAGAATATTTTTCAACCCTAGGCCTTGCAACTGTACTGCGACCAAAGAAGCAATATCTACTGTTAGGGCATAGTCTGTACCAGAAGCAATATCACTTGGCACTGTTGTTGCAATCAGAGGATTGCCGTTATCAGAAATATTCCTGTAGAAATCAACCATTACAGTAGATATCAATTGTGGCTCAGCATTTACAGATGTAACCTCTATAAT
>CAYGMI010000029.1:2520-11696 GCA_964351125.1 uncultured Candidatus Saccharibacteria bacterium
CGAAAAATTACTGTCAGTTCCCGAAGGTACAAGGCCACCAATCTTGACTACGACATGTCTCAGGCCCAATTGAAAATACTTTTCTAACTGAGCATCAATAGAGTCTACATTCACTCTTGAACTTGGAGAAAGCGTGATTAGGTTCGCGCCAAGTTTATTTTGACATCTATGGTAGTTTTCGACTGGGAAAAGTATCTTGTCTACATCTGCAGATATATTATTTTGCAGTGCCTGGTTAGGTTTGAATATTCCACTTAGCCTCTCACCTGCATTAAGGAAGGTTCCTATTACATCGGAGATGCCAAAAGACTCCCTTACAGTACTAAAAGCAGCAAAGCTAACCACCAATATAAAAAGACCAGCCACCCATCTGTGAGATGGGGTTGTGCTTAATCTTTGGAAGATGTTTTTTCCAGTTCGCAGAATCATTACTACATCTTATATGATGAGGAGGCTTTTGTGTATACAGAAGTATTATTCTGCTAATATTTGTGATGATTGATCTTAAGCAATACGGCGGCTCAAAACCATTCAGTTGGGACCACGAATATCTTTTTAAACTAGTAGGCACTGGTGATAATCCTATCATTACCGACCCTATACTTTTAAATGCTTTTAGAGCAATCGATAGGGCTAACTTTGTGAATCAAAAATTTAAGGATATTGCACATCAAGATAAGCTAATTGACCTAGGATACGGCGAGGTGATGACGAATCCAACTACCATAGCTAAGCAGCTTCAGATATTTAACCCTCATTACGGAGGAAAATACTTACACCTAGGAGCAGGGACAGGCTATGTATCTGCTATTTTAGCCTTTGTAGCAGGTGATAAAGGAAGGGTATATGCCCTAGAGAGGATACAGTGGTTGTGGGAGCAAGCAAGATCTTCTATACAGAACTATCCTCAAATAAACAACTTAGACATACTTTATCGTGACGCGTCAGAAGGCCTTGCAGATAAAGCCCCATTCGATGGGATACTATTCTCTTATGCAGTTGATGCTATTCCAGAAGTGATAACTCAACAACTTGCTGTCGGCGGCAAACTAGTCGCTCCATTCAATGATCACACCCTACATATAATTGATAGGCAATCTCAAGATGAGTTTTTAGAAGAAGTGCTGCACGGTTACAGCATGTATAGCTACGGAACTAAAAAGGAAGGAAGAGCTTAGATTTTTCAAACTGTTTAGCAGTATACTTGATCGAGTGCTAAACTCGGTTTATAATCTATTGTATTTTAATCTGCAACGTAAATAAATGAACATATCAGACTTATTCGCCCAAAGAACACATGAAGCCCTGCAACAAGCTGCCGGAATATCTGCTGAACGAAGACAGGGGATGATAGATACTGAGCATATCCTTTACGGTGTTGCAAAGGATGATTCTGTAATGAAGAAAGTATTCAAAGACTTGGGGATTGACTCTGCAGAGCTACTAGCAGAATTAAATAATCAAATGAAGGATTTGGGACTAAGTTCAAATGCAACAAATCCTACTCTTAGCCCTAGGGCTGCTAGAGTTATTCAGTTGGCGCATCAAGAATCTATGAGGCTAGGACATAACTACATTGGAACAGAGCATTTATTCTTGGGATTAATTATCGAGAAGGAGGGATTGGCTGCTCAGATCCTTCAAAAGTTTAACGCAACAGAAAGTAGCGCTAGAGCTAGTGTGATCAAAGCAGTAGGAGAAGGCGATCCAGAAGGAGTGAAAACCGAATCAGAAAGCTCGACTCCAACACTAGACAAATTCTCTAAAGATTTAACTGAACTTGCCAAACAAGACAAGATCGATCCAGTTATTGGTCGGAGTGACGAAATCACCCGAGTAATCGAGATACTAGCGAGACGTAAAAAGAATAATCCAGTCCTAATTGGAGAACCAGGAGTAGGTAAGACAGCAATTGCAGAAGGACTTGCACAAAGGATAGTTTCTAATCAGGTGCCAGATATTCTTAAAGATAAGTCTGTTAAGTCTTTAGACTTAGGCCTATTGGTTGCCGGCTCGAAGTTTCGTGGCGAGTTCGAAGAACGAGCCAAACAACTTCTAGAAGAGCTTGAACAGAGCAATCAAGAAATAATCTTATTTATTGACGAGCTACACACCATTGTAGGATCTGGAGCGCAACAAGGAGAGTTAGATCTATCTAATATGCTAAAGCCTGCACTTGCTCGAGGAGAGATCCAGGTAATAGGAGCTACCACCTTAAGCGAGTATCAAAAGTATATCGAAAAGGATGCTGCTCTAGAAAGGCGCTTTCAGCCTGTAGTAATCGATGAGCCAAGTGTTGAAAGTACTATAGAGATATTGCGTGGAGTAAACCAAAGGTATGAAGCTCACCATAGGTTACAGATAGAAGATCAGGCACTAGTAGCTGCCGCAAATCTAGCTGGGAGATATATAAAAGATAGATTTATGCCTGATAAAGCACTAGATGTCTTAGACGAAGCTGCTAGCAGAGTTAGACTAAAGTTCACTACAGAACCAGAAGAACTTAGAACGATTAAACAAGAGATTCAAAAACTAGAATCAGAGAGAGAATCTCTGAGCAGAGCAAATATGCATAAGGAAGCTGCTGATATTAAAGTACAGATAGAACAGCTCAGAGACAAGATGCAACCTATGGTAGACGAGCTTGCCAAACAGCGCGGCACAGACACTCCTGTCGTAAGAGTAGCCGATATCCACGAAGTTATTTCACGGATGACGGGCATCCCTATTACAGAGCTAGATCAAAAAGAGAGGGAGAACTTACAGAAACTAGAAGAATACTTACACAAAAGAGTAGTTGGGCAGGAAGAAGCGGTTAAACTAGTTTCGAATGCTGTTCGTAGGTCTAGAGTTGGATTAAAGGATCCTAATAGACCAATTGCTAGCTTTATGTTCCTAGGACCAACAGGAGTAGGAAAGACAGAACTTGCGAAAGCGCTGGCAGAGAAAGTATTTGGCAACGAAGAAGCAATTATTAGGATAGATATGAGTGAATACATGGAGAAATTTGCTGTTACAAGATTAATAGGTTCTCCTCCAGGATATGTTGGCTACGAAGAAGGAGGACAGCTCACAGAAAGAGTACGTCGTAAACCTTATTCAATTATTTTGTTAGACGAATTAGAAAAGGCACACCCAGACGTATTTAATATCTTGCTACAAGTTATGGAAGACGGGCGTCTTACAGACGGTAAAGGACGAACTATTAGCTTTAAGAACACAATTATTATTGCTACCAGCAATGTGGGTTCTGACCTAATAATTGAGCAGTTCTCGCAGCCAACCCAGAAACCTATAGATGAGGCGGGTACAAAGCCTGATGGCAAACTGATTAAAATGAAAACAAAGACAGAGAAGAAAGATACAGTCAGCTGGGATGTTCTAAAGACGAGGCTAATGGAGCTTCTAAAAAGAACAATGAGACCAGAACTTCTTAACAGGTTTGACGAGATTGTTGTGTTTAAAGCTCTTAGCCCTGTAGAGCTAGAATCAATCGTCAAACTGCAAATTACTAAGACGACAGAGTTATTGGCTCAACAAAATATAAATATAGAGGTGACATCAGCTGCAATCAAACACTTAGCATTATCTAGTTACGACCCTGATTTTGGAGCAAGGCCCATTAGAAGAGCTGTACAGCGTGAAATAGAAGACAAGATCACAGACAAAATACTTGCAGGAGAGTTTGGACCAGGTTCAAAGATCAAAGTAGGAACGAAGTCAGGTCAACTAGTTATCGATAGAGCTTAGTGCCAAATAGTTTAAGGATCAGAAAATTGAACAATAAGGCACGGCCTGAAGGTAAAACAGTTGTCTACTGGATGTCTAGAGAACAAAGGGTACAAGATAATTGGGCATTAATCGCAGCAGCAGATTCAGCCAAATCAAATGACTCCAACCTGATCGTAGTCTTCAATCTGATAAAAACATTTCCCAGGGCATCGAGTAGAAGCTTTGATTTTATGTTGCAAGGGCTCAAAGAGGTAGAGAAAGACTTACACGAACTGGGAATAGATTTTGTTGTTAGCTTCGGCGATCCAATCAAAAATTTGCCAGATATAGCTTTTCAAAAAAACGCTTCTGAATTATACGTTGATTTTAGCCCTCTAAGGGGAGGTCGCAGATGGAGAGATAAGGTTGCACAAAGCATTTCTGTGCCGATGTACGAAGCTGATGCTCATAATGTGGTACCTGTATGGATTGCATCAGATAAGCAAGAGTTCGCAGCACGGACTATCAGACCAAAAATTCACAAGCACTTACCAGAGTTTCTGGTTGAATTCCCTGAGCTGACTAAGTTTAATAGTACACAATTCACCAATAACGATTGGACGAAGATAAATAACTTCGCAGATGTACAAACCGTAAGCATTACTGACATTGAGCCGGGAGCCGCAGCGGCTATATCTACACTAAAAGATTTTATTGATAACAGACTCGATAGCTACGATGAAGATAGAAACGATCCCAACTTAGATGCGATTTCTGGTCTTTCACCTTATCTACATTTCGGCCAAATCTCATCGCAGAGAGTAGCCCTAGAAGTAAATCAGTCAAACGCATCTCAAGCTAATAAGAATGCTTTCTTAGAAGAACTAATAGTCAGAAAAGAGCTTTCCGATAACTACTGCTTCTATAATTCTAACTACGACAAACTAATTGGAGCTGCCGACTGGGCACTCAAAACTATCGAAGAGCATAGAAAAGATAAACGTGACCACATCTATAGCCTTGAACAATTGGAGAACTCTCAAACACATGATGATTTGTGGAATGCTGCTCAAAAACAAATGGTGGTATTAGGTAAGATGCATGGATACCTGCGCATGTACTGGGCAAAGAAAATTCTAGAATGGACGAACTCTCCTGAAAAAGCACTCGAGTACGCAATTCTACTCAACGATAAGTACGAACTAGATGGCAGAGATCCTAACGGTTATGTAGGATGCCTATGGAGCATTGCCGGTCTTCATGACAGAGCATGGTTTGAGAGGGATATTTTTGGAAAGATAAGGTATATGAACTATAACGGTGCGAAACGAAAGTTTGCTGTAGATAGGTACATAGACAGCATTAGTAAACTCTAGCCGACGCTTTCGAGCTCGCTAATTTGCAGGTCGGCAATTCTGGATTCTAATTCTCTAACTCGCGTTTCTAGTGTTGCTATATCTGCCGCACCTCCAACACTATACTGAACATAAGTAAGTAGAATTAGCGCAGCAACACCCATACTAATTACTGCCACCCGCAGGATCGCAGAAACCCCAAGCACTAAGCCTAGATATAGAGTGTCTTCTAAGAAACCCGCTTCAACTTCGGCATTAGAATGTTGACCACTACTTCCGCCAAATAAACCTTGCAAACCCTCTACTACATTATTAGGAATATTCTGTATTTGACTAAGGTTATTGTCTATCTCTATTATTAGTTCATACGTCCCAGCAGTCTGCAGGCCTTGATCTACAGTACTCTCATAAATGCTCGGAATAAACAGGGCAGAAAGTACAGCCAACACGAGTAGTACAAATAATATTTTTAATAGAAAATCTAAAACTCTAACTAGCTTCTTCCTCAGAACGAACATCACAGACACTAAGAGTAAGATTACTAAGACAATATAGGTAATGACCATATGAGCTTCTAACCTCTAAGTATAGAATAAAAGGATCGTAACTTCGCTCTTGCAGAGTCAGCTACTTCATTTTCACCTGGAGCTGCAAGTGCATCTAGAAGAGTTTCAACTTCTTGTTCACTTAGTTCAACAGTTACCTGCTCTTCAGCGTACTTAGAGGCGTTATGAAGTTTATTGAATAGAGGAGTATTTTGATTCTGTGGAACAGAGTAGAGCCTAAATAAATGATTAGCCTCTAATTTATCCAGAGTGAGCTCGCCGCGTTGCATCTATGCTATTAGTCCTCTAATTATATTCAGAATCTGTGAATTTAGCTCTGCCATATTTGTAACTTCTTTTACCCTAACGATCTCGGCTCTTATTTGCTTATTGCTCAAATACTCGGATACAGGACGGTACATGATATCTGCTTGTAACAAATACATGTTTCCTTTAGAAGCATCTGAATTATTTACGTATTCTTTTAGAAAGCCCAATTGCTGCCATTCGAATAATTCTGAATTCTGTATTGGGAAATTAACGACGATCAAACCTATTGGGGGTAACTTTAGTTCGGCTAAAGCAAATGCAGCTACAAACATAAAGTCTTCGTATGCAACTAGTACAATATTGGCAGGACTGCCTTCAGGTTTTAATGATTTTAAGAAACTTGCCAATTTCTTACCCTCTGTCTCGATGTCGTACTTTGAAGGTATTTCGGCAATATCAACGTTGTAGTAGTGCTCAGTTGAGTTACTTGCATATATCTTGTCTGCAAGGTCAGACATCTGAATACGACTGTCTCTATTTTCAGGTGATAGAAAAACAATATGTGTCATAAACAATTATACATTAACCTAAAAATATCCCCAAAGATTCCGCTGTTTTATATACTGTACTTTGCTTTGTAACCTTATGCAAGCTACTCACTGCCTGGGTTATCGGTACAGTTACAATCTTATCTCCTTGGGTGCACACCATCTTCCCATACTCTTGATTATGCAGAGCATTCAAAGCGGCTACTCCATATCCTTTAGACATTATACGATCTTCGGCATTTGGAGTACCACCTCTTTGAGTATGGCCTAATACTACATTTCTCATCTCAAATTCTCCTGGATGCATCTGTTCTAGTGTCTGCATAATGTGAGCACTTACACCTCCTAGCTTTACCTCGGCACTATCTACTAACTGTACTGTAGACTGTTCTTCTTTTTGAGCCTTAGCACCCTCTGCGACAACAACGACACAATAGTCTAGTCCACGATCACGTCGGCTTCTAATAAAATCGACTAGCGCTGGGTACGAGTAATCAAACTCAGGAAGTAGAATTGCTTGCGCCCCACCAGCTAAGCCAGAGTAGAGGGCTATCCAACCTACATGTCGACCCATAGTTTCTACAAAGATGACACGATCGTGACTACGCGCTGTTGTGCGGACTCTATCTAGAGCTTCTACAGCAATTTCTACAGCAGTACTGAATCCAAAGGTTTGATCAGTAGAAGACAAATCATTATCAATAGTTTTGGGTACTCCTATAATCTTAATTCCATGTTCAGCTAATTGAATGGCAGCACTTAAGGTTCCATCACCTCCGATTACAATCAAAGCTTCTACACCTAGCTCATCCAAATTATCTTTTGCCTCTCTTAAGATTTCTTCAGGAATTTGATTAACAGAACCTTCTCCTATCTTTCCAGAAAATCTGCCTTTGTTAACCGAGTGGAGAATAGTACCACCAAGGTGACTGATGCCTCGAATTGCTTCCATATCCAATGTCATATAGTCTTTATCTAGGATTCCTTCCCATCCTTTCTTGAATCCTACGAACTCGTAATCATACTCAGCGTAGAACGATGCCCTTACTATAGAAGCTATAACAGCATTTATCCCCTGCACATCTCCCCCTGAATTTAATATTCCTACTTTCATGTATGATTTTTAACCTGTCTATTCTAGCTGAAAACTGCTTATAATGTATTATGACACTCTCAACGAAAAAGAACATTCTGCTTCTAGTAATTTCAATCAGCTATATTCTAGTAATTGCTTTAGCTGGGTTTCCTGTGCTTCCACCGAAACCCGATTTTGCTGATTACGCCTTTATACTAGCTGGTTATTTCGGGTTACTCGGAGGAATATTACTTTGGTGGCAGTATTTTCTTGGTTTCAGAGGGTTAGTTGGTAGATTCATACCAGACATAATTTTCTTGAACCTGTTACACAAGAGGATGGGTAAGTACGGATACTTACAAATACTTCTGCATCCTGTACTTATGGTCTTGGGCTATGGGCAGGCGTTGGAATATTGGCTAGTACCAAGTTTTGCCACTCCCAAAGATATTTTTATTAGACTTGGAACTCTCGCATTTGTAATACTGTCCTTTATTTGGATTACGAGTGCAATATTTAGAAAAAGAATTGGGTTTAGATGGTGGAAGAGAATGCATTTCCTGAGTTACTTAGTATTGCCACTTGTGCTGGTTCACAGCTATAACGTTGGTACGTTCATAAATACGTCTCCTAGTCTTAAGCTCTTCTGGGCAATTCTAATATTATCTTACCTATTGGTAATAGTTTACAGAATTAGTTTCCAATTTGGACTTACCAGAGGTAAGTATAGATTAATCGCCAAAACTAAAGTTACATCTAACGTATTTCGTTACGACTTTGAGCCACTAAGTAGCTCGTTCGTATTGGCACCTGAGCCTGGACAATTCGCATATTTGCAACCGGGGCCAATGCGAGAAGCACATCCGTATACAATCTCACACTTCGATAAAATTAATAATCAGTTGTCGTTTTCGATTAAGCAAAGTGGACCAGAAACTACTCGCCTAGCAGATCTAGAAATTGGCACCTCTGTCTTTATTGATGGACCCTATGGAGAATTTACACAAGGCATGTTCAGCTCTGACCTAGAGCCAGTATTCATAGCGGGTGGAATCGGGGTAACACCATTCATCTCTAACCTGGGTTTTATTAATCAAGGGAATCAAACCCACCTCTTCTATGGTAACCAAACTGTAGAAGATATTGCATATAAAGCAGAAGTAGATTCAAATCAAAATATTAAAGCTGTTCACATCTTAGACAGACAAGAAGTTGAAGGATATTTACATGGATTTATTACAGTAGATCTAATAAAAGAAACTCTACCACTTGAACTTAGTAAGTACGCGTTTTACATCTGTGGCCCACCAATTATGATGAAGAATGTAAGCAAGGGTTTACTTAACGCAGGAGTTACTCAAGATCAGATCTTTATAGAAGAGTTTGCCATCTAACCAATTTACTTGTTACTACCTGTATATGAAGATAATGTACGGAGATAAAGTCTTAGCTGATAGTGATAATACTATCTTAATCGAGGGCAATCAGTACTTCCCGCCAGATTCTCTTAGTAAAGAGTACTTTAGTCACGCTGTACTGCATACTACATGTGTATGGAAGGGCGAAGCAAGCTATTACAATATAGATGTGGATGACGAAACACTAGAAGCTGCAGCTTGGTATTATCCAGAACCTAAAGAAGGATCACCTGATAGAGTTGGTGCAGAAAATG
>CAYGMI010000029.1:11706-16637 GCA_964351125.1 uncultured Candidatus Saccharibacteria bacterium
AAGTCGGGCCCCTTTGACTTTTCTAACTATGTGGCATTCTATCTAAGAAATGGAGTAGAGCTAGTCGAGTAGAATCGGCTCTTGATCGTCTTCATAGTCACGATCGCCTAGAAGTTCATGCATTACTTGCCTAGTAGCACGGATGTCACTAAATGCATCGTGAGCATCTAATTCGATACCAAAATGTTCAGCTACAGTTGCCAGCTTATACTTCTCTAATTTGATCTCGCCGCGATATTCCATAAAGAATAGAAGTGGTAGTGGATCCAGCTTCTTCCAGTTTATCCAACTACCTAGATACACGTCTTTTTGTTTTCTAAAGAAGCTCTGCAAAAAGTTAAGATCGAATTCAACGTTATACCCAGCAGGATAATACTTATCGTTCTTATCAAATTTATCTACGTATTTGCCTAGAACCTCTAGAAGCTCCATATACATTTCGTGCGGCTCAGGAAATGTTGCCAGCTTTTCTCGGGTTAACCCTGTAACCTCAAGAGCTTCCTCCTCGATGGAATCCCAGTCAACAGGTTGAGCAGTAAGGTTACGCTCGTCTACAACTTTGCCATTGATCTCTATAATCAATCCCAGTTGTACGATGTCGTTCTTACTCCAGTTTCTTCCTGTTGTTTCTACATCAAAGTAGAGTACCTTCTTGTCTGTCTGCATGATCTCTATAAATCTTTTGTGGGTAATCGTCTCCGTTCTCAAGTAGCTCCTGCATATAGTCAGGACCTTTATATTTTTCGTCAGTGTTACTTTCTACAAATTCAACATCAAGCTTTGAAGTAAGTGTAAACAGAATATTATCTTCTCTTAATTTTCTGCTCTTAACATTAACTGCATCGTAGATCTCTGGATTGAGCATATCTTCTTTAAGCATCGCAGTAAGTCCAATAATATATGACTCTGAATCTTTCTCACGAATAAACTCTACTAAGTTCTTTATATCTACTATACCCCAGCCAAAGGTCTCGTCGATAATATAAATATTCTTTTTATATTTCCCCTCTTCAAGATACTTTTTTAATTGATCAAATAGTTTTCTATTAGAAACCTTTACCACCTCAGGCTTAGTCATATTAAACATCATCAGGTCTAGGTATATTCCATAGAAATCTTCCTGATCTAATAGCACGATCCTTTCGGTAAGTTCCGTAGGAATCGGCTTTTCTCTCTTACTCATCACAATGGGGCCTTCTTGTTTTTTCGGCCTTCTATTACTGTTTCTTTTTGATCTGCTTCGGCGATTACTACCGCCTGATCTTGGTCTTCTAGCCATCTGTGTTTATGTATCTAATTGAACTCCTACAGGGCAATGATCTGAACCCATCACCTCAGGCAAAATAAATGCTTCCTTTACTTTGGGTTGTATTGCTCTAGAAGCTAGAAAGTAATCAATTCGCCAGCCTACGTTTCTTTCTCTAGCCTTACCCCAGTGTGTCCACCATGTGTAATGTTCAGGCTCTTTATTAAACAACCTAAATGTATCTGCATAACCGGCTTCTAGGAAGTTGTCGAATCCCTCACGCTCTTCGTCTGTAAAACCTTTCTTTCCTTTATTCTCTTTTGGTCTCGCTAGGTCAATTTCTGTATGAGCCACGTTTAAGTCGCCACAGAAAAGTACTGGTTTATCTTGTTCAAGCTTTTGTACATGCTTTAAGAATAGTGGATCCCACAGCTTATGTCGGTAAGGTATTCTGCTCAAATCATCTTTACCGTTAGGGGTATAAACCGTAACCAAGAAAAAATTATCAAACTCCATGGTCAAAACTCTACCTTCTGCCATTCCATCGCCGTAATCGTCATGTAACTCTCCCTTTTCTACAAGCTCAGGGTCTAGATCATTTGCTACAGATATTGGATGTATTTTAGTAAAGATAGCAGTGCCAGAGTAACCTTTTCTCTCTGCAGAATTCCAGTACTCCTCGTAGCCTTCTAAATCAATCTCCACCTGGTCTCTATTTGCCTTTGTTTCTTGTAGACATAGAATGTCTGGGTCGTGTTTCTCGAGGAATTCTTGAAAAGCACCCTTCTTTAGCACTGCCCGTATTCCATTAACATTCCAAGAAATTATTTTTATTGGTTTTGTCATAAGAGGATTTTACACTATTACAGACAATTGGCACAGAAAAGAGGAGTCATCCCTTGGGAGCTCCTCAACTGCTGAAAATACTAGAAAACAAAAACGCCGTCTACAACCGAAATTTCGATTCCGAACAGGTCTATCTGCTCTGATTCCGGAATGTTGAGCAACTCAATCAAAATCGGATTGACTGAGTCTCGGATAATCTGTCCGAGAAGAGTCTTGCCTTGCTTAGTGTTTGGAATCTTTGAATCCGTTGTCCCGTGTACGGTTGCTTCAAACAGCATTACATTTGTCGACCCTTCGGGAAAGTAACTTGGTCGGACCGAGATTCCTTTTGCATCCATACCCGACTTAACTAATTCTCTGACAATTTCTTCACCTACCAGCCGTTGGACAGTGATGGGATTGATTTCTACCACTCCTGCAAGTTTCTCAAGGCGGTCTCTGTACGCCTCTAGTTTTACTACTGGCATCCTTAAACCTTTCTGATTATTTTCAACTTGGCGATTATAGCACTACAATATATGAGTTAGCATCATTGGCTCACGCTCAGTTTTCTTGAGGATATGCTTGGCCATTTTCTTTTCGATGCTGGTACTCAACTTTGTGTATTCAAACCTACCAGTTTTGCGTGAATCTTCTTGCCACTGAGTATGCTCATCGATCACAATCTTCTCTAGTTCATCGAAGAGCTTCTTCGAGGCCTTCATATACACGAATCCACGAGACACGAATCTTGGCTTACTGATAATCTGCTTCTTTTTTGAGCTTAGGTTTAGGATTGTAACGATCATTCCGAACTTAGAAAGCTGCTCTCTATCTTTAAGCACTGCATCCCCAACGTCACCAACTCCTAGTCCATCAACAAGTACCGGTTTAGAGTCGATCTGTTTGCCGCGCTTCCAACTTTTACCGTCTGAAGTAGACCACACAGCTCCATCGTCGGTCATCAGGATTTCTGAAGGCTTATTACCCCAGTTCTTATAGTTCTCACCAGCGTAGTACCTCAGAGTTCTGTGACCATGAACAGGCATTACATTTCGAGGCTTGATCAGATCGTACATTGTCTTCATGTCGTCCATACTTCCGTGTCCTCCATAATGCACTTCTACTTCGCGGTTGTTCACCAGATCTGCTCCTTGGGCAACGATTCTGCTTGTCATCTTTTCGATGTCTAGCTCGTTTCCCGGGATGTCAGAAGAAGATCTGATCACCATATCACCACTCTTTAGTCGGTAATATTTGTGTTCACGTCTAGAGATTCTGTTTAGGGCTCCGTATTCTTCCCCCTGACTTCCTGTACACAAGAAAATGATCTTATTGTCGTCGTGCTTATGGATCTCAGTTTCAGACATAAACAGTGGTAATAACCCTTTTAGGTAACCATCTTCTCTAGCCATCTCAAGCATATTTACAGAGCTCCTACCTGATACAAATACTTTTCTGCCTGTTCTAGAAGCTATTACACCTGCAATGTACATTCTTGAGATATTCGAAGCAAAAGAAGCTAACACAACTCGGCCTTTGGCTTTCGAAATTAGTTGCAACAAAGTGTCTTGCAGTTGTTTCTCAGTCTTTGAATGACCAGGAACACTTGCCCTTGTACTTTCTAGTAGTGCTAGATCGACTTTACCTTTTAGTTGTCCTAGGGTTTCGTAGTCGGTTTCATTCTCTATAAGTGGGCTGGTATCGATTTTATAGTCTCCGGATACAAATACGTTTCCACGTGGTGACTCAATAAAGATCGCAAAACAACCTGGAATACTGTGAGTAACATGGATAAACTTAGCACTGAAAGCACCTAACCTAATCGTCTGCTTTTCCTCTACAGTTACTAGATTAGCTCGCTTATCCATCTTAAACTCCGCAAGACGAGCTCTGATTATGTCATTAGCAGTCTTGCTTGCGTAGATTGTAGGAAAGTCTAGTTCTGGAAGCACATAAGGCAATGCCCCAATGTGATCCAGGTGGCCATGAGTAATTACAATTCCACGGATCTTATTTTTATTCTGCTTGAGATAGCTTATATTCGGAATAATATAGTCAATCCCATAATGCTCATTAGTAGGGAAGGCAAGACCGCAATCGATCATAACAATGTCGTTACCAAGCTCTACAAAATTTGAGTTTCGTCCTACTTCCTCTGTCCCAGAAATAGCTGCAACTTTCAGAATCTTGTGATTTGGTGCATTTTCCGGCCCAACATCTAAATTAGAGGTTGTCATTTCTCGAGTCCGTGGTCTTGAGTTTGATCTTCTCTGATTATTCTTCGGCCTAGTATTCTTACCCCGATTCTGATTTTGCTTTGACTTAGGTGGCTTTTCCGAAGTATTTACTTGCTGTGCATTTTGTACAGCATTATTACTCTTGCGTGGCCTATTATTATTGTTGTTTCTACGAGGAGAATTATTTCTATTCCTATTTCTATTATTTTGGCCGTTAGGCTTCTGAGCGTCTGGACGCCCACTATTGTTATTGTCCATAAATTATTATTCTTCAGACTGCATCTCATCTAATTCCTCTGCCGTGTAGAATTCTGATGGATCGTCAACATACTTCATAAATAAAATCCCATCTAAATGGTCTAGCTCATGCTGAACTACGTGAGAGAAAAAGCCTTTGGCTTTAATTTTGTGTATTTCTCCCGATTTGTCATAATACTCTACTGTCACACGATCGGCACGAAAAGTCTTGGCAAAAAGTTCACCGTGTTTAACGCTTAGACAGCCATCCCATCTTTCTACCATCTTATTACTCTTAGAAACGGCTACTGGATTTATCATTACCAGCCATTCTGGATTAGATTCGTCCGTCCTTTTATCGTATCTCTGACAAATACAGATAC
>CAYGMI010000030.1:0-12483 GCA_964351125.1 uncultured Candidatus Saccharibacteria bacterium
CTTATGCAGGTTACTCGCTTGGCGAGGCGGACTTGCTTCGCCGAGCCATGGGTAAGAAGAAGCCTGAGGTTATGGCCAAAGAAAAGATTAAGTTTATTGAAAAATCCAAAGAACTAGGCAGAGAAGAGAAGAAAACTGAAGAGATATGGTCCTACCTAGAGCCCTTTGCTGATTATGGATTTAACAGATCACACAGTGCAGCCTATGCTCTGATTGCCTATCAAACTGGTTATCTAAAAGCTAATTATCCTTTAGAGTTTATGGCTGGTTTAATGGAAACAGACCTAAACTCAGCAGACAAGCTGCAGAGAGATCTTAACGAAGCTAAGAAACTAGGAATCAAGATATTGCCGCCAGACGTAAACAATAGCTTCTACAAATTTAGCATCGAGGGCGAAACAGACATCAGGTTCGGACTTGGAGGTATCAAGGGCGGTAGCATCAAGTCTATGAAAGCAATCGTAGATGAGCGAATAGCAAATGGCCCCTTTGATAGCTTAGACAGTTTAATCTCTAGAGTTGGAACGGAGAACGTAAATAAGAAAGACCTAGAATATCTGATCAAGGTTGGTGCTATGGATCAATTCGGTAGCCGTAATGGACTGTTGGCTGTAATGAATGGGGTATATGCCAGAATCTCAAAAGAAGGCAGTATTAGATCGACAGGACAGATGGGATTATTTAGTGCGTCAGACGAAACTACAGATTTACTTGCCACACCACTACCTAACCTCGATCCTATTCAAGATGCTCAACTAATTACTTGGGAAAGGGAGTTACTTGGTGTATTCCTAACAAAGCATCCTCTTGATAGATATAGTTGGATAGGTCTGTACCCCGAATTCAAGCTTCTGAATGAATTACCAGAGATGAGAGATGGTACTCACGTAAAAATACTAGGATTCATCGAGTCAGTAAAAAGAATTAGGACAAAAAGCAACAAGATGATGTCTTTCCTAACTGTAACAGACGAGCATGGGCAACTAGAAGGTGTGATGTTCTCCGACACTCACGATAAATACGCTGCACAAATTCGAGAAGCAATGCCCGTAATTATCACTGGTAATGTTAATTTCCGAAATGATGAGTGTTCTATTGTTATAGATACAATCCAAGATGCAGCAGAGGTTAGACCACCACACCGAGTCACTATTGATATATGTGATGTCACAGATAATCATGAATTGGAGCAAATCCGAAGCTGCTTCGGCAAAGACGGAACAGTTCCACTTCTAATTTTATACGGAGACAGCTTTGAACCTAAGCAAATCGAAAGAATGGCTATAAGTTCTCCTGAGTGTGTTTCTATTATTCGAAAGTATATAAAACTAACAGAAATAGGTGACAACCGCTAATTTGGATGATAAAATCCACCCGATACAAACAATATGGCAAACACAAGTTCAGCAAAAAAAGCAATAAGATCACAAGCAAGAAAGCAAGTATTTAACTTGCGAAAGAAGCGTACTTACCGAGACGCTCGTAAGGATGTGATGGATGCAGTAACAAAAGGAGACAAAAAAGCAGCAGACACTGCGTTACAGTCTTTCTACAAAGCAGTAGACAAGGCAGCTAAAAGTAATGGACCTCTTCATAAAAACACTGCAGCCAGATATAAGTCCCGCTTGATGAAGGTTGTAAACGAAGCTTTTGCTTCTTAATGCAGAGTAGCTTACCAGCTCGCTAAATTTTAGCTAGAATGGAAAGTAGGACTCCCGCACTATGAATAATCATTCGCTAGTAAAACTTGTAGATATAGCTTTATTCCCCGCAGCCCTGCTAGTGGTAAGTAAATTTATTGGATTGATAGCAACCGTAGCTATATTCAATCTGGATTGGGCAATTGTGCAGTTCGGTGATGGACTAGGTAGACCAGTAGTTTCCCCTTCAATAGCTCCCGCAGATATAGTACTTGCAAGCACATACTCTGACTTAATTCTAATGGTAATTATGGCAGCAGGATTCAGTATAATTTTGGCTAGAGCAACCTTCTTGCATCAGAAGAACATCAAACCTAGCCTATTAATAAAACTATCAAATGCAAACTTGATGGGGCTCGTTAAAAGTTCCTACGATATCTATAACACAGCAAGTATTTGGTTAATCTTCATTTGGATAGGTATCCTAACTGTATTTCTAAATATAGTGCTCTTAAAGACCGAGATCTGGGTAGGAATCGTGGCATTGATAAGTGGAGTAGTATTCACTACCTTACTCCTTCAAGATGTGTCGCGCGAAATTAGCCTATCAAGAAAGAATTTAGGCAAACATCAGGCATTCTAACAAATGCTTCGTTTTGCAAAAATCAAAAAACACGACATCTTCATAACACTACTACTAATTCCTTTAAGTATAATCGGACTGGGAACCGTATTCTCCACAACCTACAAACCTAGCGGTGGTGTGTCTATAGATTTCCAGCAGCAATTGATATTCTTTGTCGTTGGAGTCGCTATATACTTTCTGTTAGCTGGCTTGGATTCCAGCTTTATAAACCAGATCAAAGTACAGGTAGTTCTAACAATATTAGCAATTGGATTACTCATTTTCTTACTTGTAATCCCCGTAGATCCATCACTGCCAGCCCGATGGCTAAGAATTGGCTCGTTTTCCTTTCAACCCTCCGAATTTGACAAATTAATCCTAATTCTAAATACTGCAGTAAGTTTCTCCGACCCAAGAAAAGTAAATATTACTAGAGCCTATGATATTCGAAAACAAATAAATCTAGACGCTTTTCGTAGGTTCATAAAAAACGAGGCCTTTCTAAGAATAGTGTTCAATTTGAGTTCAATCTTTTTGATTGTGTTGCTGATTATAATTCAACCATCATTAGGAAACGGGGTTATAGCCTTTATGTTGTGGCTAGGTTTAGTCAGCAGTTTCTTACCTAATCCACTTCACATTGCACTGTATATATTCTCTGTATTAGTAGGGATAAATGCTGTTGTAGGCACAGTTTCCCTAAGTGGATTTGGATTTTCCGATACTCCCGTCACCTATTTCGGAGTATTCCTAATTCCGTTAGCTGTGGGCATACTAGGCATATGGCTTTTCTCCACAGTACTTAAAAGCAATCTAGTTGTAGCAATGCTCGCTCTTATGACGGGAATTATTATTGCAGCTGCAGCTGGATTCTTATGGCAGAATGCACTAACTGAGTATCAGCAAGACAGAATAGTTGGATTCTTAGATCCAGAGGCTGATCCTCTTGCGGCAGGATGGCAAGTGAATCAGGCAAAGATTGCTATTGCATCTGGACAATTATTCGGTAAAGGATTCTTGCAGGGCACCCAAACTAACCTTGGTATTCTGCCATATGCTTATACAGACTTTGCATATGCAGCCTTTTCCGAACAATTTGGATGGGTGGGTGCTAGTGCACTATTACTCATTTATCTAACTCTAATAATAAGATTATCTGTACTTGCAGAACAACAGACATCAAATTTTGGCCGACTGATATGCATTGGAGTAGCAGCACTTATAGCAATCAATACTCTTGTAAATGTGGGGATGAATCTAGGCCTGCTACCTGTGACTGGAGCACCTTTGCCCTTCGTTAGCTATGGAGGTAGCGCCGTACTGGTGAACCTACTTGGACTAGGATTTGTGCAAATGGTACACTCTGAACGCAACGAGAGGCTTATATCAGAAAAGATATTATTCGAAACAATAGATGGCAACAAAACTTACAGAAGCTGAAATTCAACAAACAATGCCGGACTTTCCTGAATGGCAATACGATCAAAAAAGAAAAGCTATAACTTCTTTAGCGCAATTTCCTGACTTTGACGCGGCAGTAGACTTCATCACAATAGTCAGGGATTTATCCAATTCTCTAAACCATCATCCCGACTTATTTCTATTTGACTATAGAAATGTTCAAGTAATTATTACTACCCACGAAGTTGAGGGAGTGAGTGATATCGACTTTGAACTAGCTAGCCTCATAGACCAACTATTCGATGCAAGCATTAATGTGCAGCAAGAATCTACACCAACGAATGATCAAACACTAGTTCAGTCTGTACTTGGTGCATTTGCTGAAAGAATTAAAGGTGGAAGTGAATCACCAAAACAACAAGTAGAGGAGAGCATTAAGTCCCAAGCACCAACAGCAGCACCTACACCAGCTACTGCTACTCCGGTTACCGCTAAGCCTCAACCAACTCCTGCCCAGCCCCCTCAAACTACGCCGCAAGTTACAACTCCACCAGTTGCAAGCACACCACAACCTGCCGTCACTAAAGTAGTTAATCCTGGTTCTCGTGCTGTATTACCTCCAAAGATTCCTAATCAGTAGATAAACAAATGCTAAAGTAGTATTTAATGCTATAATTTGTCTATATTAATTGCCGTATATGTCTAAAATCAGAACAAGATTAGTTAGAATCCTAGTATATGTAACCTACCCATTGATAATCTTTGGATTGATAGTTACTGGTACGTTGTTATTTATTGAGAATAGAAAATACAATCAACTGAACGATTCATTCGTAGCAGCCCAAAATTCTCTAAATAAGGCAAACCAAGACAAGCAGATTACAATTGACGATCTTTCAGAAGAGTTTCAGTCACAGTCAGATACTATTGCTGACCTAAGAAGTGAAAATGATCTACTAAAAAGACAGCTAGGCGACCTTGAAGGTACAGGAGATGGTCAGATTTCGGGGAAGATTTACCCTTTCGTTACAGAAGAAACAGGTTTTATTCAATATCAACTTGTCTGTGCAGCCTCAATCACTAACGTGAATTTAATCTATTGTGCTAGTGTATCTACACTTAGTCAGAGCTACGAGCTTAATGTTCCTACAGGAACTTACCAGGTTTATGCTACTCTGTATCCTACACCACAAAATGATACACTCGCAGATAAAAGAGCATATTACACAGAGTACATTAGTTGTGTTCAAACTAAGTCTGAATCCGAATGTGATTCAAAAAAGAACGCTCCAGTACAAGTAAAAGTCGAGGCTGGGCAAGCAATAAAGGACGTCGACCCAATTAGTTGGCAATAGCATAAAACCTTGATATAATCGCAAGCGTTAGCAGTAAAGCAAATGGAAGACTACGCAGTCATCAAAATCAACGAAAGACAATACATCATAGAGCCAGACAAGACTTACACAGTCGATAAATTCGAAGGTGAAGAAGGAAGTAAGGTAGATATGACAGTTCTAGCACGTGGAAAAGGTGAGAAGTTTGAGGTAGGAGCTCCAACACTAGAGAAGACAAAAGCTCAAATAGAGATTGTTAAACAGGATGTAAAAGCTACTAAGGTTTCTACATTTGTTTATAAGGCAAAATCTAGATACCGTCGCAGACATGGCAAAAGAGCTAGACTAACCACCTTTAAGGTACTATCAATAAAGTAAACTAATAGAATCCTATGGCACATACAAAGGCAGCTGGAGCAGCAAAGAGAACAGTAAACGTAGCAGGAAAAAGACTTGGAATTAAAAAATTCGCAGGTGAGCATGTGCAGCCAGGAAATATAATAGTACGTCAACGTGGTACAAAATTCCACCCAGGTAACGGAGTAATGATCGGAAAAGATCATACAATATTTGCAGTTACCCCTGGATTTGTTGAGTTCCGCCAAATGACAGGCTACAAGAGAGCTAAGAAATTAGTTGATGTTGTTCCTGTAAGTGCTAACTCAAATGCATCCACTACAAAGGCAACTAAGCCTGCGGCAAAAACAACTGCTGCTAAAACAGAAGCAAAGCCAAAGAAAGCTGCATCTAAGCCTAAAACCTCTCCAAAGAAATCAGCTAAGAAGTAATAATTGGAAACCGAGCAACGACTTGGTAGTATATCCTGTGGATTTTGATTTCTCGTCCCTAAAATTAATCGTCGGCCTAGGAAACGTAGGCGACCAATATAAACGTACCCGTCACAATGCAGGGTTTATGTTTGTGGATTATCTGCTAGAGCAGCTTTCCCCAGGAACAAATTGGAAGAGCGAACCAAAAATATCTGCAGAGGTGGCTAAGGTAGGAGATTTACGACTACTTAAACCTACCACAATGATGAACAACTCCGGAAAGTCAGTCAGAGCAGCAATGGACTACTATCAAATAACACCTGAACAAGTATTAATAGTTCATGACGATCTAGACATTCCACTTGGTAAGAACAAACTTCAGTTTAGTAAGTACCCAAAAGTACACAACGGACTAAAGTCCATATTTCAACATTTGAAGAGTGATCAATCATGGTTCTTAAGATTAGGTATAGAAAATAGAGAGATAAAGGGAAATGCACAGATACCTGGTTTGGTATATTCACTAAAAAGATTCGCCGAACCAGAGATGGGAGCGTTTGACCTGTCACTTTCCGTAGCTGCAAGTAAACTTCTCAGAAACCATAGCGACGAGATGGTAGAATAGCTAATGCTGATTCTAACCTCACCATCAAAACGCCTCGATTTCGAGCACAAATTACCAGATGAAGTAATTGCGACTATTCCTAAATTTGTAGAACATGCCAACGATATCGCTAGATCCCTATCAAAGCTAACTCAAAAACAATTGAGTAAGGTGCTTGAGGTGAGTGATAGCCTTGCAGAACTCAATCACGAGAGATTTCAGAATTGGAAACCTAACCACTCTAAAGCAAATTCTAAACAAGCAATCTGGGCGTACCAAGGTGATGTATATACCAAGATAAATCAGAACGAGTTCAGTAAACAGAAAATTGAATATGCTCAAAATTCCCTTAGAATAATCTCAGGACTGTATGGCGCACTAAAACCATACGATTTGATCCAACCTTATCGCCTAGAAATGAAGGTAAAGTATAAAGTAGATGGAAAGAGTAGACCAACTAGCTACTGGAAGGAAGAACTAACAACCTACCTAAAACGTGAGATAAAACGAAATAATCATAAATATGTAATTAACTGTGCGTCTAATGAGTACAGCAAGGCTATTAATCTTAAAGAACTAGGCGTCCCTGTCTACGAAATCAAATTTAAACAAATGAAAGGTAAGAAAGAAATGAGTCTTATGATGCCCGTAAAATTTGCACGAGGAATGATGATCAACTACCTAATCCAGAACGAAGTTACCGAACTCGACCAGATAAAGAAGTTCAGAGAAGATGGGTATAAATTTGCTGAAGAAACACCTAACACTCTCAAATTTGTAAAGCAGGACTATCGATCTCTAGACTAGTTTACCCCTCCATCATCGATGTACCTACTATAGAATTTGTCCTGTCTTTTAAGCACCCCATCATCATAGACTTTACGTCTAAATTCGCCCTCAAACTGCTTAGGAGTGGCGTGGTTCCAAGTTCTGAATCCATACAGCTTTACATTTCTATCTCTTGCTCTTGAGTCTGTTAGGACATCAATCGTATGGTACTGCCAATTTCCACCAGGCCTTGTTACTGTCAGACGCAATAAAACGGGATAATCTAAATCATTTATAAACTTCAAGTCTATTTCTGGCTCAGTTAGATATACAGAATCCACCACATTTTTAGGATACGGCCATTCATACGATGGAATGTACGTTCGGTGATAACTACGCTCAGTGATTGGAAAGCCCGCTTCTAAGGCCGCTCTAAATAGAGTAGTTGTTGAATTACATATTCCTCCTCCAATTGGACGTCCTGAAGCAGTCCATCCACCCGGTTGAGGCTTTATAGTATCAATATAAGAGAACTCTTGGCCTGGTTGAATGATAATATTATGTACATCTTCAAGTCCGTGCTGAGCATATGTAAGAGCTAGATTGGCTGCACCGAATCTAATGATATCAAGCCTAGTACGGCCAGCACCCACATGCTTTGTAAAGTCCAGGATATTCCCTCCGTAGGCTAGTACATCTGGTCGTATTTCGTCGTACACAAAAATAATTTCGCCTTGTTGCAGTTCTAACCACCTCTGAATACTTTCCAAAGATTTCCCCACGTTTAGTGAGCTCCCAATCCGATACGGTTGTAACAGCAGAACTTTACCTGCACTCAGTTCATATTTCCCTTGTAATACCGGCACATCGGTCTTGGCTTTGATCAGGCTTAGAGAATCTGTAATCTCTTTAATCTGTGAAACCTTCCATTTATTAGAGTTTGTATCGTATTCAAGCGATCTAGGCACATCTAGTCCAACTTTCTGAAAGGCGAGTACTATCTGAGGCTTAGCATCCTCACTTTGAGAACACAGTTGGATTATATTTGCTTCACTTCTACTAACCGCCAAGTCAGCTAAGCTGATACTCAATATTTCGGACTGCTTGAATGCTAAGGTAGCTAGGCTCGCCAGCTTAGCTTCGTCTATCTCGAAGTTGTATCGGCCACTGTCGCAATTATGTAGTATTCCATTCTGAATGTAGGCATAATTGCTATCGTCAATTGGTAGCTGGTCTAGTATTTTGTAAGGTCGAAGGTAGAAATCGAGTTCTAAAGTCTCTCCCATCAACCATTTTGCACCATCAGCGATAACCTTTGTAGGATCAGCTCCCTCTCCGTAGCTCTTTATCTCATTCTCATTGGGAATAAATATATCGTCCTCAGTGATTGGCACATAGATTGTCTGGCCATCCAGATCTATAGTAAGTTGCCTTCTACCTGTATCATAAAGGTGGCTAACTACCTGCGGAGCAATTTCTTTACTGGTATCTACACTAAAACTAGTGTTAACGATGTGCGATTTGGGTTTGATAATATCGACCAAGAAAGTATTAGCCGCAATGTAGTAGCCTGATATCAAACAGACGGCTATGCAAAAAGAAACTATTGTGTAGAATGCTAAATCCTTTAGTTTAGGCAATGTCTAATACTAACAGTCATACTGCTAGTAGTATATAGCTTGGTATATTTAGCTACAAGTTAAGATACGACCTGTGCAACTCTAGATAACACCTTCTTAGGTTGAGAATATGATTTGAACACAATATCTTTTGCTCCAAGCGATAGAGCAGTTGCTGCGAATTCGTCGTCTGGCACATCGGTCATCATAATAATCGGAACCTTACGTGTCGTTTTATCCTCAGAGACATCTCTAATACTCAGAAGTTCTAGCCCTGACTCAGAATCCATACGCATATCACAAAGAACAACATCAGGATGATGTTTTTCTAGAATACTTACTCCTTCTTCTACTGTTCTGGCAGTAAGTACCTCGTACCCTGCAGACCTGAACATTTCAGCATAAGGTTTTAATACAATATCATCATCTTCCACTAGCAATAGCTTAGTATTTTTGTGCATATTCGATATATTAACAGGCATATAGTCGCGATATAGTTTACTATATCGCGCGACTATAAGAATAACAGACTTATACGTGAAGAATCAAATATTAACTATTTGCTTGCAGCTAGGGGAGTTATCAAAAAATTAGCTAACTTCTCTGAGGATTGTCCCTTTAGTTCGGCAGCCTTTGATTTAGTTATTAGTCCATCGTTTATTCTTTGATCAAGCTTCTGATCAATTTGCTCAAGAGCGTAATCGATAAATCCGCTTGAAGATTTAGATGAACTAAGTAAAATTTCGATTGGCGTCTTACCTATTGTTGCATCTTGATATAAGACATCCGAATCTTCTTTAAGATAATCCTCAAATTCATTCATAACCTGAACCTTACGACGTGACAAAGTAGAGCTTTCTTCTATCTTCTTCATATCCACAGTCAGTTCTGTCAGAACATCTTGGAGTCTCTTAACATCAATTACCTGGACCTCACCAGATTCATCTCTATCAGGATCGTAGGCAGCATTAATAAATCTCGGAGAAACCACTAAAGCTCCAGCAACCAAGAATATTGGTATTAGCACTTCTTTTGAATTAGGCATCTTCGAAACTTTCATTTATTTTTGTTAATTTGTATATACTATCTTAAAATCCTAGCTGTGGAGACGGTGTGAACTACCTCGGTAAACTTATAGCGAAACTCGTACCCTCATTTATCTTACTAGAAACCTCTATCTTACCTCCATAGGCTTGAACGATTTTCTTTACAATCGAGAGTCCAAGCCCACTGCCTTCGGCAACTGCTGTTGCATCAGCGGCTCTGTAGAATCTATCAAATATCTTTGGCAGATCATCTTCTTCTATTCCCGATCCAGTATCTTCCACCTTTAGAGTCATAAACTTCGAGTTCTTTAGAACACTGAGTGTAATAGTAGAATTTTTATCGGAGTATTTAATTGAATTTTCGATCAGATTCTTGGCTATCTTCACAAAGTCATCTGGGTTTATTCTAATCGTTCCTTTTTCTAGCTTTGCGGTCTTAATCTCGATTTCTTTATCTTTTGCTAAAGGAGAAATTGCGTCGACCACATCTTCTAGAAGTCCAGTAATTTCAACTGGATCACTTGTTTTCTGTGATTGGCTTCTATTTAGATATAGTAGCTGCTCGCTTAAGTATATAAGTTGATTGTTTAATCTCTCTACAACTTGAATCGTCTCTACGCTAGGCTTCTTGCCAGACTGTTTATGAACATCAAGATGGGTCTTCATTGCGGCTAATGGTGTGCGCAGTTCGTGTGCCGCATCTCCGATAAACGACTCTTGTGCCTTGAAGGCCTGCTCAAGTTCATCAAGTAGCTGATTTATCCTATCTGTGAGTATTTCTACCTCCGTAGAACTGACCTCCTTAGGAATCCTCTCTGCGAGATTTTTACTACCAATGCCGGTAACTCTGTTTGCTAAAACCTCAATTGGCTCTACTAAGTAGCTGGCCAAGAAGTAAGCTGCAGCAGTACCTGCCAAAATCACTGCCGGGATCAGAATAAGCAGAGCGCTATTCATCTGATTGATGGCTCTATCTCGTAGTGCTTGACTAATCTCGATAATTTCTTGTGCACTTTCCAATCTATTGATGAAGTCTCTTACTCCAGGTCTATTAAGAGCAATATCGTCGAGTGCTACTGGCTGAATTGGCTGTAATTGTACATTATTACTAACTAGAAGAATTAATCCAAATGAAATAACCACTACGGCAATCGTTACTGCAAAAAAGGCTGTAAATTTAAACTTTATGCTTCTAGTCATCCTATTTTGTATCCTACTCCTGGTATTGTCTGAATGGTTTTTAATTCCGTGTCTCCAATTTTCTTTCTAAGATTTTTGATATGGCTTCTGATTGGCGGGTCAATTAAGTCTGAGTCTTCTCCCCAAACGCTTTCAATTAAATCTGCCTGCTTTACTACAGTACCACTGTACCTCAACAAATATTCCAAAATGTTAAATTCTATTTTTGTTAGCTCTACATCTTCATTATCTACTTTTACAGTTCTATCAGCTGGGATCACTACTACGTTCTCATATTCGAGCACCAACTCTTTATTCGGCTTTGAACGTCTTATTAGTGCATGAATTCTGGCAATCAACTCATCAAATTCAAAAGGTTTAGTTAGGTAATCGTCAAATCCTTCTGTTAACCCTGTTACCTTATCATCGATACCATCGCGTGCAGTCAATGCCATTACAGGCACCTCTGAATTATTCTGGCGAATACTTTTAACCAGTTCAACACCAGTCTTATATGGCAGGTTAATATCTAGGACTATTAAGTCATAATCGTTTACCTGAGATAGCTCCCACCCTGTATTCCCATCGGCTGCCAAATCCACAGTATAACCCTTTGCCTCAAGCCCTTCCTTAACTGAGTTTCTTAGATCTCTATTATCTTCTACAAATAATATTTTCATAGCTTATTTTACCGTGTTTATGTGAATATTGTGTGAACACAAAATAGGGTACAATTGATTACTACTTCTTAAAGCTATAACTATGGCTAACAGGTTCAAATTCAATTTAGGAACCGCATTAATTCCTATTATATTTATTGTAATCGTATTCATTTTCGCTTTCGGCAGCTCCTTTATTGCCATAATAGATGCTGGGACTGTTGGAGTACAGGTTACTTTTGGTAATGTAAGTGACCAAACTTTCGAGTCTGGATTGCACTTCAAAAATCCGTTCACTACTATTGTGACCATGCCTGTTAGAACTCAGGAATACACAATGAGCAACACAGCAGGAGAAGGTGAAAGGTTCGAAGATGACTCAATCAAAGCACTAACTTCAGATGGTTCATCTGTTTGGCTAGACGTAACAGTTCTTTACAGACTCAGATCTACAGACGCTCCACGAATTTATTCTGAACTAGGACTAGACTACTCAGAGAAAGTAATTAGACCACAAATCAGGAGTAATATCCGTGAAGTTATTTCGCAATACGGAATTACAGAAGTTTATGCAGATAGACGAACAGAAATTCAGACTAGATTGATCGAAGAAATTTCGGGAGCACTTGATGACAGAGGAATCGAAGTTGAAGATGTACTACTTAGAGACGTGGTACTAACCCAAGCGTTATCTGATAGCATCGCTCAGAAATTAGCAGCTCAACAAGAAGCTCAGAAATTAGACTTCGAGATTGAGAAGGCCCAGAAAGAAGCTGAAAGACAAGTTATCGAGGCTACCGGACAGCGAGATGCTCAAAAGATTATTAGCCAAGGTCTA
>CAYGMI010000030.1:12493-14699 GCA_964351125.1 uncultured Candidatus Saccharibacteria bacterium
TATACTATCTATATCTACAGAACCTGCAGAATCTTGAGGGAACAATCTATATCCCAACAGATCCTAACAGTGGCATCCCATTGTTTAGAGGGCTGTAAGCATTTAAATTGTCGATAAAACTCAAAAGCGACACCTATTCTTTTAGGTGTCGCTTTCTTTTAGAATTCAAGAGTAGGTTAGGCAGGAACAATCCACATAGTGTCAGTCAATAGTTTGTACTGCCCTGGGTCTCTCAGGACAACCGCCAACTTCTGTTCAGGATCGCGACCAGAATTCTTTGGTTGCACCATCACACTTCCAACCACCGCCGGTAATCCTCTCAAGTAGATGCTAGAAGGATCATAATCCCCTCCGAACACCAACAGCAGCCCTGCTGAATGCTCCGAAAGTGAGCTGTCCACCGTTATATGGGTAATCCAGTGTGGGTCGGAAGCTCGGGAATAAACCAGAGTACTGTCCTTGGGTTCGTTGTTGAAACCCTTACCATCAGCAATGCCTGATGCACGCTGAATGTCAGCAACTCCTCCCATGGTGTTGGCATTGTAGGTACCCTTATCGAGTAATACACAGGCACAATCTAACTGATCACCGCCCTGTACAGAAGTGAAATTCACAAACTGAATTCCAACATCCACCTTACCAGGACTTGCCCCAACATCCAAAAAGCTCTGAACAGGACTATCTAAAGCCACAAGTCCCACGTAATTGAGTTTACCAAAATGTGGTTCGTGTGCTTCGATGTGAAATGCGTGTCCACATCCCTTCAACAAAAAGTACCTCATATCTGTTACCATGCTACCTTTTCCTTTTCTAAAAGATCCGTTTCTGCTTTGTCTGATTTGACAAAAGCGAACGCCTTGCGTCTAGGCGATTATATACCAGATATAGCCAAAAGATTAGTATTGCTGTTAAAATCAGCCATTCATGACAGACGAAAGGAACTCCAAAATTAGCTTATATCTACCTGGTGGTGGCACATCTGCACTTTGGCAGGTGGGTGCCATTGCCGCTTTATTAGAAGAAGGAGCAGAAATAGAGCATTTAGTGGTATCTAGTGCTGGATCTATTGGAGCAGTATTTTTGGCAGCCGCAAAGCTTTATCAAGTAGAGCACAGACCCGATCTAAGCTTAGCAGAGTGTTACATGCACTCAGCTCGTCAACTGTCACATCTATCTCATGGAGGATTAATCAGCTGGGAAAAGATGTTTGTTCAGCTAAAACTTGCTTGGCAAGAGTTAAATAGCTTTAACATAGCAATTTGGGACTCAGATAAATTGAGCGCAGAATTTGGCAACATCTTATACAGTCATAGTCTTGGTAGGCAGCTTTCTATAAGCGATCTGCGGAATCTAGGACTTAAGATCACTGTACTCCTGACCGAAGTTTCCCCAACTGATAGCCCGGAAAAACCTTACAAATATCTGCCGACTATGTTCCCATTATTTGGAGATCCTCAGAATGATCAGCCAGTACTGGTATCCGAGATCCCTTCGATAGCAATGTCTTTACCTGGAATCCTACCTAAAGCTAATTCTTTGCTGGAAAGGCTAAACTTCCCCCTTACCCCAGGCTGCGATTACATTGATGGTGATTTTGGAGTAGATGCATATCAATTTAATGATATGGAGCAGTCTGAGCTAACAAGAATCACTACCGACTGGATGAAAGTAGTTGCGGAATCAGAGAGTAAATTGCTTTGTCTTGAAACTGGGGTTCCTCAAAATATTGTTGTCGAAAGATTTTTAAGTAGATTTATTGGCCAAGCGGCAATCAATAGAAATTTCGGGGACATAGGCATAACGAAGCTACAGCTAATGCCACTAGAAAGTATTCCTTTAAGAATGAGTAATATTGAGGCCAGTATTACTTATGGTTATGACTATATGCAGAAGTGGTTGATAGAATCGAAGTTTCTTTCGAATGAGCAGAACTTAGAGATGAAAATAAAGTAGGTTCTATTTACTCTTGTTTTGACCAGTTTGCTCTGATTCCTCCGCACCTTCAAGTGCTTGAGCTGTCGGGACTGGAATGCTGATATAAAAGGTTGACCCTTTTCCGAGATTACTCTCTACACCCACCTGACCTCCATGTGACTCTACAATCTGCTTAACAATATATAATCCCAGACCATTACCTGGATGAGTTTGTTGAGTCTCGCCAACTCTCGAAAAGCTCTTAAATAATTTTGCCTGATCTTCCTTAGTT
>CAYGMI010000030.1:14709-15132 GCA_964351125.1 uncultured Candidatus Saccharibacteria bacterium
CCGACCCCAGAGTCTTTGACAGAAACCACAATAAACTCTGAAGACTTGCCCTTCTTCACCTCCGCTTTTACCTCAACTCGTCCTGTATCTGAGTATTTTATAGCATTGGTAATATAGTTCATAATCGATTCACCTATCTTGCCAGGATCAATTATCACTTTCGGAAGGCTGGTGATATCTGATACCAACTCAAACTGAAGCCCCTTAGCTTCTGCCTGAGGCTTAAATTGATCTACTAAGGTTTGCAAAGTCTCTTGAAGGTAAGCAGGTCTTGGGAATATCTGATCCTTCCCTCTCTCAAACCTAGAAATTATTAACAAGTTTTCTAAGAATTCTGTAGCTTGTTTAGTTGAGGTTACAATCTCTTGTGATATCTTTGTAAATCTCTCGGCGGGTAGCTCTAATCCTTTCTCAATAATCTCT
>CAYGMI010000031.1:0-3606 GCA_964351125.1 uncultured Candidatus Saccharibacteria bacterium
AGATTGCCAAGAATGCTACAAAGCTTGGTGATATCAAATTTGCTGCACTAACCAGTCAGTTTGTTGATGGGCTTGAGCCAGAGGGATTAGATTTAATTGTAGTAGGTGATGCTGTGGATATGACTTTACTAGACAAAATAGTCACCGCAGAAGAGAAGGAACTAGGCAGACATATTAACTATACGGTGCTAGCAGAAAAAGACTTTAATCAACACAAAAGACGTAGAGACGTATTTATTACTCAAGTGTTAGCAAACGAGAGAGTAATGTTAATTGGCAGAAATAAGAACTTTATAGCAGACTAAGGTCACGTTGACTTGTTGGTGTGAAGGTTATATCCTGAGTATGTTGTTTATTATATTTTCAGTATGTCTGAATACGCAAAAAGAGCGATAATTGAAGCTGCCGCCGATAATGAAGTTTTAAAACAAAAGTTGCAAGACGCTGCTACTTTCGAAGAGGCAGTAAGCGAAGTACTATCACTTGACGGTACAGAAAAAGAGGCAGTAAAAAATACTCTAGGATCAGAGGATTCTGCAAATCCTGTGCAAGAGGCAGCAGATGAGAGAAATAACCCAGGGCCAGGAATAATTCGTCCTGCATAGTGCACAATATCTAAGTGTATAAGCAAAACCAGAAACAGCCGCGATCGCGGCTGTTTCTGGTTTAAGGTAGATGTTGATTTATCCTACATTAGCAAGGATTTCGTCGAAGTCTATTACATCTCCGTTTTCATCTTTAATCACAACCTCACTACTTGGATTTGTGGGGGTAGGAGACATCTCTTCGGTGTAGCTGCGAATACTCCTGGCTGCAAGGTTCATAAAGTCTAGAAGTCCACTAAGATTATCTAGCAGGATTATTTTCTTTACATATCTTTTACGAGCTCTTTCGGGAATTGCTCTGATCGCGTTAAAAATCTTCTCAGGGTTAAACTCTTTAAACACGTCTCTATGATCAGTTATCTTATCTTGATTTGACATAATCCAGCTTTCCATTTTAGCTATGTAAACTTTTGCACGAACTACGTCCCAGAACTCACCATCCACAGTATCTAAAATCTCTTGAGTCATTGGATTGTGTCTATTGCCATCAAGTTCAGCTTCCAAGTATCCAACCATCTCGTCTAGCATGTCAGGATCAAGTAAAGCTGCAAACACAGCTAACCTTTCAAAGTCTCTAAAGTTAGAAAAGGCCATCTCCTCGCAAAGTAGGATATTGTTTATCACATTCCATACGTTCGCAATGTCAGCAGCTTCGTATTCACCACTTATGAACATTTTTTCGCAAATCTCTGTTAGTATGATTCTACACGCCATTGGCACGTTTATAGATCTTGGATAAAGGCCGATACCTTTAGATTTAGATCCTTTAGTATTATCTGCTGTTAGAGGAAGTTGGTCTTTGTCTAAGTATCTAATTGCCCACGAATAGGTGCCTAGGGCTGATAGCTGATTAAATACGGAAATGCTATTGCTATCTTCATGTTTCCCAAACACCACAGACTCTATAAATGCCAACTGAGAACGTACTCTTTGAATGTTGTTTCTGGATATCGCACCATCTAGTTCGTCACCAACTGGGTACTTATAAGAACTAGTTAGGACTTTTATAATTGCTAGATTAGTTTCGCCTGCGATATCTAATTTACCTTCTAGAGCAAAAGCTAGGTTATCCGTTACTGCCTCATCTAATGCTTCTAGCAGATTCTTCTCAAGCTCTGTACCCTTTTGAGACTGGGCAGAAGTTTGTAAAATAGCCAATAGTGCAACTATTGTTTGGTATGCAACGACAGCATTTTCGACCATCGAAGTATGTAGTGCCCTTATAATGTTTTCCACAATGTAAGCATCTTGTACTGAGTCTTGTTGAAGAACGTCAATTCTCTGTGCAATTTTTATGAGGAGGCTCGATACTTGTTCCGCGACTTCTGGATCAAGAGTAGTGGATTCCTGTATTGAATTAACTCTAGCCAAGATGCTGTTTGAAAGTTGGCTAACTGGATTGATATTTTCTATAGTCACAACATCCAAGATTGGCTGGATGCCCACGCCAGAATCAGAATCCTGGATTACTTTTTCAGTCATTTGACTTTGATAACAAATGTAGTCATTATATACGCCATATACACTCTTGTATAGGTCGAGTATATACTCAAAGATATAATGCATAAATCATTCGTAGTGAACAAATCTGCCAAGCTTTATCGAAACGAAGATGAAGTAGACAGAGAAAATTATCAATTTGATTACACCTTGATTCTTCCTGAGAGAAAGCTAGTTCTTGAGATCGGAAGCATCGAAGCCAGTGTATGGAGAGGACTGCGCAGCGGTAAGTTACTTGCAGAAGTGGTTGCGGATGTAAGTGTTATCTCAGGTAAGTTCGAGCAAGCAAGAATAGAGCGACTAGTGGAGGAGTGGCAGGAACTTGGGCTAGTTCGACCACCAATATCAAAATTTGCAGAAGAAAAAAAACCTTGGTATCGAAAACTGATATGGACAGAGGTAGAGTCTCCAAAACTTACCAATCTTTTTGAGGTTTGGTATAGTAAGGTTGCCAAGCATTTTTTTAAGCTATGGGGCGTCGGTATTCTATTTGGACTAGTACTATTTGCGTCTACCATCGCCACATTTCTGCATATTAATGGAGGAATCAATTCCATATCATTCGTTGATACTAATTTTGCTGTAGTTATGATCTTAATGCTCGCTTCGCTCGCATTGCACGAACTTGGTCATGCTACTGCCATGGTTTGGGCAAAAGCCGAGATAATCAGGACTGGCTTTGCTTTCTACTTTGGGCTACCTCTCCTGTTCGTAGACACATCTACTATTTGGGCAAAGACCAGATATAAGCGTCTAGTGGTGGCTACTGCAGGAATGGTAGTGAATCTAACAATAGCTTCTACTGCCATGATTGCCATGATCTTTATTCGCGATCAGACGATTGCTTCTTATCTGTGGGAGCTAATTCTACTAAACATCTTTCATATCGCTGTCAGCTTATTACCTTTTATTAAGATGGACGGATATTACATCTTAGTAGATATTATTGGGATTCCTAACTTACAACAAAAGGCATTTAACGAAGTCGACCAGGTGTTACATCATCCAAATAGGTATGACTTTTCGAAGAGACAGAGCATGATGCTTGCCTTCGGGGGGCTATCCACAATTTCTTCTGTAGGTATAGGGCTATACGCAATCTACTATTGGGTAAATATTCTGGGGATCCTGTAATCAAATCCAAATTCTAACGTATTGGTATATCAATGCGCTATAATTGGCTACGATAGCGCAGCTATTGAATGCATTAATAATCCAGGGCTTAAAGGAGGTTGGGAGTGGTAGCTTCAGATCAACGGCAGCAATACTCAAACGACACGGAAGAGCTGTTCACAGAGGATGTTATTGTGGGCTATGGCGGACATCGTGTAGAGCACGAGCACGAAAGACAATGGTATCTAGGGCATAAGTTTGTTGTCCTCTGGGTAGATCCAGAGGTTAAAGAGCTTACTCCAGAATTAAGAACTTTCTTGATAGGAGAAATTCTAGCTGGCCGTGGTGAATCGGCCCGTTCAGTGCTCTGGGGAGGCACATATTACAT
>CAYGMI010000031.1:3616-3951 GCA_964351125.1 uncultured Candidatus Saccharibacteria bacterium
AGAACTCATCCCGGAAAATTAATGTTAATATTTATCACCAATGGAAATTTCTAATCAACCACCAAAAGGCACTGCAGACTGGTTCCCAGAAGAGTTTGCTACTCGCAAGTACATTTTTGATACATGGCGTGATGTTTGCACGCGATTTGGGTATCAAGAGTACCTCACCCCTCTCGTTGAATTGGCAGATGTATATCGTGCAAAGTCAGGCGAAGACGTCGGTGGCAAAGAATTAACTATCTTCGAGGATCGTAGAGGTCGTGAGCTAGCAATTAGACCAGAGATGACGCCTTCGGTAACAAGAATGGTCTCACGCAATTACGAATCAATGGCAA
>CAYGMI010000031.1:4072-15052 GCA_964351125.1 uncultured Candidatus Saccharibacteria bacterium
TTCTTCCGCAACGAAAATCCACAGCGTGGCCGTAATCGCGAGTTTTGGCAGCTAAACTTTGATGTGTTTGGCTCTGACTCACTCAACACTGATGCCGAGATCATTCAGATAGGAATAGAGATAATGCTCAGATTCAACGCTACGAAAGAACAATTTGTAGTTAGGATTAACGACCGTGATTTAATCCAGGCTATGGTTACCGAGCTACTAAAGATCTCACAAGAAAAGACCTCTGAGACGATCAGGCTTCTAGATAAATTTAATAAACTTTCTAGAGAAGACTTACAGAAATCTCTTATAGAGCTCGGGGCAAATCCAGAAGACTGGGATATGTTCTTTAAGTATATGAATAAAGACGAAGAAGCGATGAAGTTCTATAGCGATGGAATTTTTGCTGATAATGCCGGAATCAAAAGAATGCAGTCTGTATGGAAGATCCTGGCAGAACTAGGTTATTCTGACTACTTCACATTCGCTCCAGACATGGTGCGCGGCTTCGACTACTACGATGGAATAGTATTCGAGGTATTTGATAAGAGTGCAGAGAATACTCGCTCACTATTCGGTGGAGGGCGATATAACGGACTTGCAGGTATATTCGGAAAAGAGAGTTTTCCTGCTGTGGGATGCGCTCCCGGTGACGAGACCACTAAGCTCTTCTTAGAGCAGTGGGGACTAATCCCAGACGGACTAGTGAAATCCGCTGATATATATGTACCTCTACTTAGCGAAAGTCTGTTCGCGGAAGTATCTAAGCTAGCAACAAAACTAAGAGCAGAGGGCAATATTGTCTTAACCGGAGTGGAAGAACAGCGTCTAGGCAAAGCCCTAGACTCTGCCGACAAGAACGGAATCAGCAAAGTAGCCATCCTCGGCGAAGATGAGGTATCGAAAGGCATCTACCAGCTGAAGGATATGGGGAGTGGGGAGCAGGTGGAGTATACCTATTAATATTGTGACGTAACCAACTTCCCACGTTATAGCTTAAGTACTTTAGCCCCTATCGCTAGATATCAGATATAATAGCCCGCATGAACAACGAAATCACAGTATACGAACCAAATGCCCGTCTCAAGATTAGCTTCTTTCGTACTTGGGTCATCATGGCAAAAAACATGTATGACTCTAGAGATTTGACATATCAACTATTTCGAAGAGACTTTCTAAACCAGTATCGTAAGTCATTTATAGGTATGGGTTGGTTATTGCTTTCTCCAATTGTGGGAATAATTTCTTGGGTATTCCTAAATTCTGCGGGGATATTAGTCCCTGGTGATGTTGGTATTCCCTTTCCAGCTTATGTATTGTTGAGTTCTTCGATCTGGGGATTGTTTATGGGTTTCTATAGCTCTGCTTCAAGTACTCTCAAGGCCGGTTCAGGGTTTATTATGCAGGTCAAATTCCCGCACGAAGCATTGCTTGTAAAACAAATTGCTCAACATGTGGCAAATTTCTTGATCACTTTCTTACTAAACGTAGCGATTTTACTGTTATTCGGAGTGGTTCCAGCCTGGCAGATAATATTTTTCCCAATAGTTATATTGCCTCTACTATTCTTAGGGGCAGGAATCGGTATGATTGTTAGTGTGATTAGCGTTGTTGCATCTGATGTTTCTCAGATAGTCACAACTGGACTAGGTTTTTTGTTCTATGTGACTCCAGTTATATACGCTCCAGAAAATAATAATGAGATATTGCAGAAGATAATCGAGCTTAATCCCCTTACGTACTTAATTGGCGGAGTGAGGGATCTGACTATTTATGGTTATATTGATTACCCAGAGAGATTCTTGCTCGTTTCAGTAATTAGCTTTATCTTCTTTATGTTTGCTTGGAGGTTGTTCTTTGTTTCAGAAGACAAAGTAGTAGAGAAAATGTTCTAGATATGGATAAAGACATAGCAATAAAAGTAGAAAATCTAGGTAAGAAGTTTACGCAGAGTCTGACACGCAGTATGGCTTATGGTTCGATTGATTTGAGTAAAAACTTCTTAGGTCTAAAAGCAAAATCAGAGGTGCTGCGTAAAGGAGAATTCTGGGCTTTAGAGGATGTAAATTTTGAGCTTAAGAAAGGAGAGTCTCTCGGAATAATAGGTTCTAATGGTTCAGGTAAATCAACTTTGCTGCGAATGCTAACTGGGATATTTCCACCTGATAAAGGAACTATATCAACGAGAGGAAGAGTGGGTGCGCTTATTGCAGTTGGTGCAGGATTTCACCCACATATGACTGGCCGTGAGAATGTGTATCTGAATGGAACACTCTTGGGGATGAGTCGTAAAGAGATTAGCGAGAAGTTCGATGAAATTATTGATTTTGCTGAAGTTGGCGGATTTATTGATGCTCCAGTTGCTACTTATTCTTCAGGTATGCGAGTTCGATTAGGATTTGCAATTGCAGTAAAGATTAGACCAGATATTCTATTGGTGGATGAAGTTCTGTCAGTTGGTGATCAAAGCTTTAGGTTTAAAGCTCGTAAAGAAATGGACAAACTTCTATCTAGTGGAGTTACCTTAATCTTTATCTCACACAACCTTCATGAAGTTATTGGGATAACTGACCGAGCGATTTGGTTAGATAAAGGTAAGGTTGTTGCCGATGGGCCTTCTGTAGATGTGTGCAGCGAATATCTTAAGTCTAGCTTGCCTGACTTCTTAATAGATGCAGACTTTGATTTTGTCGATAAATCGATCAACAAGTTATTGGCAAAGAACACAAAAGTTACTAATGGAAAGTTTGAGCTTGCAGATAGACTGTTCGAATATGATGCAGATAAAAGTGATACAAGTAAGGTGACCATAGAATTTGATATGGAAGCTCAAGATAACTTTAGTGAGCAAGCATACTTTGCGGCACAATTGACATCCATAACAGAAGATAATGTCGGTTATAGGGCATTTGCAGGCAGGATTGATTTAAAGAAAGGTGAGCTAAAGCCAATGAAGTTCGTACTAGATGTGGCAGGGCTCCATATAGGTAAATATATGCTGAGGTTCGAAGTTGGAACCGAAGGAGGACCAATGCTAATAGGAATAAAAAATCTGGCCTACATAGACATAATAAATCCATTCCAAGCAGCTGATAGCAATCCTGCTAGAAGCAGGATGTTGAGTGCTAACAGAGGTGCAGTAATACTCCCAGTAGAGTTAGAGACCAAATAATGAGTAAAGATGAAAGAAAACGACCTGGCATCATTACAGATGTAGTTATACCTTTGGAGTCAATTGGCACACCTTATGGAGAATGGAGTGTTCCCGTAGGCTTTGTGGGTTCAGACACTACATACTACGGATTCGGTGCAGGTACAGATATTTCTTTCGAAGTGGGGCTGGCCTCGAAGTATAAATGCACCACGCATATATTTGATCCTACTCCGAAGGCTAAAGAACATTTTGATTATATTATTGATCAGATATCTAGTTCGCAACAAGCCAGAATAGGTACATATGCAGATAGATTTTACGAAATATCTAAGCAAGATTTAGAACTATTGAAATTCTACCCAATTGGTATTTGGAATAAGAAAGATTTACTAAAGTTCTATTCCCCTAAAAACGAGAACAATGTTTCTCACTCGGCATTAAATTTACAGAGAACAGATAAGTATTTTGAGGCTAAGGTGAATACTCTACGTAACATTATGGATGAGCTTGGCCATAAATCACTAGATATACTAAAAATTGATATTGAAGGCGCTGAGTATAAGGTTATCGATAATATATTGGCTGATAAACTTGATGTAAAATATTTATGTCTTGAATTTGATGAATATCATCACCCGCTGGATGAGAATTACGTTTCAAGGATTACTGAATACATCAGTAAAATTCGTAAGGCAGGTTATGCTTTGGTTCTTGATGACGGAGGTTGTAATTATGCTTTCATCAGGTGGTCTGAACTCCAAAAAAACGATCCGTTGATAAGACTTAAATCCATTGGAAGAAGAATAAAAAGAACAATCTTAAAATAACTCTATGAAAATTTCTTACATTAGCTGGCTCCACAATATTAACTATGGTGGAGTTGAAAACAGAGCTTTCAATATAGCTAAGAAAGTAAATGAGCAAGATGATTTCCATGCAGAACTTTGGTGTGCCGGGAATAGCCACACAGACAAATTTGAGATATTCAAAAAACAACAAGAAGGTGTAAACATAAAGCGGATATATCTAGAAAAGAACCCATACCAAGATCCAGAAAAATCAAAGAGAGACTGGGAAAGAATATTTCTTAAACGATTGAGAGATAAATTAGCATCTAAATCGTTCGACCTTTTAGATGGGCAAGGTATCAATGCTTTGCCAGGAATTTGGCTCAACAGGAAGAGTGTTGCACACATTCACGGGGTAGATAGATGGATCGCAGATCCACCAGAACTTGAAAAGGAACTTTTAGATAAAGCTACACATCTATTCCCTTTGACAAAAAAAACACATGCTTTGTTGTTATCACATGGAGTAGAGCATAAAAGAATGACACAATTATATTATGGAATAGATTTCGCAAGAATAAACGATACAGAAGTAAGCTCAAAGATTTTAGAAAATCTAGACATAAAAGATAAAAAAATAGTAATAGCTATACACAATTTCTCTTGGCAAAAGAACGTCCGCAGAACTATCGAGGCGTTCCTAGAGTCTGATTTATCATCATCACACGTCTTCTTGATTATAGGATCAGGTTTGGAATTCGACGAAACACAGAGGTATCTAAACGGGAATGGAGTTCAGAACGTAATTCTCATCGGTAGAAAGCCACCAAAGGAAGTGTTTAGGTATTTGAAGTTGGCAGATCTTTATCTGCAACCAAGCCTTACAGAAAGTTGGGGTATAACTTTTGTAGAAGCTATGGCTGCTGGTCTGCCTGTAATTGCAAGCGATAACTGTGGGGTAATGGAGCACTTTGAACACGGAAGGAATATCTATTCCGTCAAGAATCCTGAAGATAAGAACCAAATAATCGAAGCAATAAATAGGATTAATGGTGATGAGAAATATGCACAAAAGATATCAGCGGCGGGTCACGCAGAATCTAAACTATTCGACGAAACCGAAATAGTAAATAAATATTTATCTGTAGTAAAAAGTTTGTAATGAAATTCTCAATTGTAATCCCAACATTCAATCGTAGATCAGATCTAATAGCGACGATAGATTCATTACTTGCGCAGGACTATCAAGATTTAGAGATCCTTATAGTAGATAACGGTCCTTCTACTGATGGTACATCTGAAGTAGTTAAATCCTACGAAACAAAGGATTCACGAATTAAGTATATACCAACTGATGTAAAAGGACTGGTACCTGCTCGAAATAGAGGCCTTAAGCTGGCTACGGGCGAAATATATTTAACCACAGACGACGATATCGAACTATTACGAAAAGACATACTTACAGATGTTGCAAAACTGTTTACTGAAAATCCTGATGTGGGTGTAGTTGGTTCGATTGAGGTAAAGAATCCAGACCAAGAATTAGAAGTTAAAGACCGTGTTCCAGCTAAAACAGGCAGGATAAAGGTTACAGGAGAATTCGATTCTGGATTCGCTAGAGCAGTAGGTCACGGAATAACAGAGGTAGACCATGTACGTACTGCCTTTATGGCTGCAAGAAAGGAATTAATGGATCAGGTTGGAGGATTTGATGAGACATACTTAGCAATGGGGATAGGATTTAGATATGAGTCAGATCTATGTCTAAAGATTCAACATCTGGGTTATAAAATAGTTGTAGACCCAGCTATTGTGATCTGGCACAAAGCGGTAGCAAGACCACGTGGCTTTAAAAGAGGTAGGGGAACAGGGTATTTCTTTTACGCTAATCGAAATCATGCCTTTTTTATGCGTAGATTTTACTGGCGTGGCAAAAAGGTCGTCTATGTTTTCTACGATATATTTGTAGGCGCAAAGGTAACTCCAGGAATGTGGTGGTCGCTTAGACTTGCTTGGCAAGAACGCAATCTAGAGCGACTTGCTATGCTGCCCATTTGTATAGCTGGCAAGATCTGGGGCAATATTAAATATCAATTAGAAGGTTAACAATGGCAGAAAGTATAAAGAGAATTTTAATTACTGCAGAAAACTACTACCCAATCGGTGGAGGTATTCAGCAATACATCCGTTACTTTAGTAAGCATTTGGTTAGCCGTGGGATTGATGTGCATATTATGTGTCAAAGCTATGAAGAGGTTGGAGACACGGCAGAACTGTGGGGCAGCACTGTGCATTACACCGACTTATTTACAGGATCGATGGGTGATCCGTTTACTGTAATCGATAAAGCTACCGAAATTGCTAAGTTTATCAAAGAAATAGATCCTGATTTTGTATATGCCAATAATCATAACTCGCTTGCAGTAATCACGGCATGCAAGCAAATTGATATGCCAGTAGTCTATGGATGTCATGGCGTTGGATTATTCGATCCCCTTAAAACTCGTTTACTAAGACCTGACGATACTATCTGGGCAGAGGATCGTGGACTATGGGGAACTTATACTACATTTGCTCGCAAAAAGGACATCCCTAGAAAATCTTGGAATACAATTAAGAGGTTTTATCGTGAGGTCTATCCGGATTTTAAAAAGTATAGATGGGGTGAAAGCATTTTAAACAGCGCTGATGCAAGGCTATGTAATTCAACTTATACAACAAAGTTATTTACTAAGAAGAAGGATACTGTTGGAATCCCTCTAATGCTTGAGTATGAAGGAGAGCATGGATTCTTTCCTGAAGATCCTAATGAATTCAAAAAGGAACACGGCCTTGATAAATATGTAGTTGTGGTTGGCAGATTAAATCACATCAAAGGCCAGGAATACGTAATTGATGCCATACCTGATATGCCAAGTGATGTAAAGGTAGTATTTGTAGGAACCCCAAGGTTGTGGAGCGGTGACAAAGATGAGCTCGGTAGTTATGGTGAGCAACTAGAGAAACGCATTGAAGAACTTGGGGTTAAGGATAGGGTAGTATTCGCAGGTTTTAAGCAACCACACGAGTTACGTGCAATTTATACAGGAGCTGTTGCAGCAATTGTCCCATCGATCTGGTTCGAAACATTTGGTTACGTGGTAGTAGAGCCTGTTGCTTGTGAGACACCAGTAATAGTGACTAGAAACTGTGGTGCAGTTGAATGTCTTAATGATGAGTGTGCAGTAGTAATTGAACGTAAAGACCCTAAGGCAATCGCAGAAGCAGTCCAGAAAGTCTATCCCGTTCACAAAGAAATGGGACGAGTCGGTAGAGGGTATCTAATGCAAAACTACTCACCTGAAAAACTAACAGACCAAACACTTGAATTATTCGAGAGATGCATAGCGAATCATGGATAAGAAAATACTAATTATTTACCCTTACAATGTTTTTCCTGTTCAAGGTGGGGGAAAGAAAGATGTGTCTGGACATCTACATCTATTCAAGAAGTTAGGATATGAAGTACATTTAGCTCAATACGTTGATAACTATTCCTCGGCTGCAGAAGTACAAAAGTTGGAACAAGAAAACCAGGTGGTGATCCATGAGATCCTCAATTCTAGTAAATATCGAAAATCAATTTATACAAACTGGTATCAAGCTAGAAAATCGTCAGGTACAGAATCCATCGAGCAACTTAAACAACTTATTGCTAAGTTGCAGCCTGACGTATATTGGTTTGAATATGCAAGGTTCTCGAAGATAGTCAAAGACTTAGATTTACCAAAAGATAAGGTTTTCTTTAGGGCCGTGAACTTTGAACTGATGCATGACCTTGAGAAGAACGGATTCCATCTAAAGAACTTCATTAGCATTTTTCTAAATGAATGGTTGATGTTCAGGGTGTCGAATAAAGTATTTTGTATCTCTACAAATGATATAAGAGGTTTCGGTAGGTGGTACTTTGCAAGAAATATGGTTTATCTTCCACCATTTTTAGACGAGGTAAATCATAGGCATCAGGTTAAGGACCGTGAGGTACTGAATGTGTTATATATGGGAAGTAATTACGATAATAACGTGAATTATGCAGGAGCAGAGTACCTTCTAAAACAAGTAATTCCAGTCTCAAATAAGATGTCTTCAGGTAAATTCAATTTTCACTTTATAGGTAAAGGCTCAGATGTGTTAAAAGAGTTGTCAGAGCAATTCGATAACGTAAAACTCTGGGACTTTATCCCTGACCTTGAAGAATTCATAGCTGATATGGATATATCTTGTATACCAGTAAATATAGGCCGCGGAACTAAGATCAAAATGTACGAATCTCTATCTATTGGAATGCCTACAATTGGTTTTGAGCATACATTTTTAGGTATTCCAAGCTGCTCTAACTGCTACATCGTTGCCGAAAATCCAGAGGAATACGCTAAAGGTCTTGCTAGACTGATAGATAAGTCTGTAAGAAACACAATAAGCCAAAATGCGTATAATCATATTCATAAGATCGGATCTGAAGAAGCATTACTAAATCAAATTAAGAAAAACATCAAATGAGTGAAGCAAGACATAAATTGGCTACGGAGCTTTGGTATACGATGCGTCGTTACCATGTTGATGAGTTCTTCGTTAAAACCATGGAGCTTATCGAGCCAGGCAGTAAGGTTATTGATATAGGCGGCAAAAAGAAGAACAAGAGAGGTGCATTTGATATCGAGAAATACGACTTGAATGTGCAGTACGCAAACCTAGACGAATCTACCGAACCAGATTATTTATGTGATGTAGCTGAAATTCCCGTAGAAGCTGGAGAGTTCGACACAGCAATCATGGGAGAACTACTAGAACACTTGCCCGATCCAATTCCTGCATTAACAGAGGCTTATAGAGTTCTAAAGAAAGACGGAGTGCTGTTAATCACAACTCCCTTTATGTTCCATGAACATGCAGATCCTTACGATTTTGGTAGGTATACCGAGTACTGGTATAAGCAGAAATTGACTGAGCTGGGCTTTACAGATATCGAGGTACACAGGCATGGAGGGTTCTTTTCTGTATTGGCCAATATGGTAAAACTATGGGCATACGAACTAAACAAGAGTGGCAGACCTAAATTCAAGCCATTCAGATGGTTGTTTCATAAGTTGGCATTCAGATTTGTGTTAAAAGCTATTGAGCTAGATAAGAAGGAATTCTTCGATTCAAATAGATACTTTCATGGCAATACAACTGGGTTCGGAGTTATTTGTTATAAACGTTAAATGATTGAACAGAAACAAAAGGTATATATGGTTGGTAGAGACTTTGTGAATTGGGCAACCGACGACGACTACTTTTTTATGCAAGACATTATTAAAGATGAAGTAGAGCTAGTAGAGGACGCTGTCGAGGCAGATATTATTCATGCAATTAATTGGCACTCACTCAAGAAGATATCAATAGAACTATTGGCGAGCAAAAAAGTAATCACCCACATTCCTCACGATGTGCGCCATATGCTTAATAGGCCTGATTATCTAAAGATTGCTAGGTACGTGAACGTTTGGGGAGTACCATCGCAAAAGGCATTCGACTATATGGTTGAGCTTGGGTTTAATCCGATCCTAGTACCTTACGGCATTAGGCAGGAGCTATTCTATCCTAAAACAGTCAACGAAATCATAGAGATTAAGCAAAAATACGACTTGCCTCAGGGCAAATATCTAATTGGGAGTTTTCAGAGAGATACAGAAGGTGCAGACTTGGTGACTCCTAAATACATTAAAGGACCAGACATCTTCTTCGAGATTATCAGAAAGGTCTACGAGACTTATAAAGACATTCACGTGGTCTTAGCTGGTCCGCGCCGCGGATGGCTAAAACAAAAACTTGTCGACGCAGGGATACCTTATACATTTGTGGGTAGAGAGGTTGAAGGTGACGACTTAGAAGTGAATACTTTAGATCAAGAAAAAATCAATGAGCTATACAATGCTATTGATCTATATTTGGTATCGAGCAGAATGGAGGGTGGACCAAAGGCTATTCTGGAATCTGCAGCTACTAAGACTAAGATTATTTCTACTGATGTTGGTATTGCGAAAGACATCTTAGATCAGAATCAGATTTTTGAGAGCTTTCTAGCTGGAGCTAAATTAGTTCAAGAAGACATCGGAAGTAGCACTTTAGATTCGTATATCGAACCAGCCTTTGAGAAGATGCAACAAAATACTATCGAGAGTGTAGGTAAAGTAGTTAATAATTTTTACTCGAATATTCCCGAGCAAAAAACACTACCAGCTAAAATAGTTCTCGAAGAGATTATACTGGGGCAGCCCTCACTGTTCGATCGAGTCAAAGCAAAGCTGATGGGTAAGGAAGATGTTGTAACTATTCATCACCAATTCCACAAGCCACCATGGGGCGGAGGCAACCAGTTCTTATTGGCACTATCCGATGGCTTGGAAGATAAGCATTGGAAGATCAACCACACTCTAGAGCCAACTGGCGACATTATTCTGTTCAATTCGTTTCTGATCGACTTCGACACGATGGGCAAGATGACTAAGCAGAATGATAAGTTTCTGATTCATAGAATTGATGGACCTACTTTCTTAATCCGTGGCGACGAAGGACAAGAAGTAGACGACAATATTTTTGAGCTAAATAATAGAGTGGCGAATGCATCTATTATGCAGTCAATGTGGAGTTTCGAAGCTACTTTAGAGCTTGGGTATAAACCAGTAAATCCTGTCTTGATTACGAATGCTGCCAACCCTAAGATATTTAACCGCGAAAAGCGTGTAGCCTTTTCGCGTGATCGAAAGCTTAAAATAATATCAACTAGTTGGTCGAGTAACCCTCGCAAAGGTGGTCCAATCTATAAATGGTTAGATAAAAATCTAGATTGGGACAAATATGAATATAGCTTTTTAGGTCGAGTTTCAGAGGAGCTTGAGCATATCAATGTTATCGAGCCAGTTCCATCAGAAGAGTTATCTGAGATATTGCAGCAGCATGATGTATTCATCACAGCCAGCGACAATGACCCGTGTTCTAATTCGGTTATCGAGGCTATTACATGTGGAC
>CAYGMI010000032.1:0-4841 GCA_964351125.1 uncultured Candidatus Saccharibacteria bacterium
TTCCATTTTTCTTGAACACTAATTTATATATCTGTCTACCTGCTCTGCTGTTAACCAGAGACTTAGGCCAGCTCCCCTGTAACTCAGCTTTTTGTTTTGCACCAAGTTCCATTGCCTGTTTTAATTCTAGCCCATGAGTCAAATACTCTTTAGTCATTACCTCTAGAACATAGCCTGGAGACAGCGTTGGTAGCTGATATTTTTCCATCATTTGAGGCTCATACAGTTCACTATAGCTGCACATAATCTCTAGTTTGCCTTGTGGCTTTAATAATCTACTAAACACCGATATAAACTCGGGTTCCGCCTTTATGGTACCGGCCAATAAACTACCCCAAGGAAAGTTCACATAGATAGTTTGAGCGATGTCTGTTAAATCTTCGGAAAGATCTTCTACCGCACTCCAGAAGAACACTAGATTCTCTAATCCACCTTTCGGAGGTTTACGATTAGCCTTGTGTGATAACTCACGCATTTGCTGTTTATCTGCATCAATCGCGATCACCAAGGTATCAGGATGCGCTTGAGCGAAAGAATATGCAAATTTACCATCACCAGTACCTAGATCCATCACAGTATTGAGGTGCGCTTTTGACAGCATTTTGATGTCTTTCACTGCTCTTTCTTCTATTTGTTTTCCGATTATTTGATTTAGCATTGTGGATTATTGCATATATAGCTCCCGATATTAATGCACCGAATTATGATATAATCATTCCATAGCAAATTGAAAGGAGCTATTCTTCATGGAAGAAGAAAGAAAACGTATTAGCGGTCGGTTTGCAGTCCCCGAAATCGAGCAATTAGTTGCAGAGGTCGGTCAACTCAAACTTGAAGAAGATCAATCGATTATTTCTGTTCAAGAAAATCCCGATATTGGTAAGGTCTCTACTCCGCAAGGTGTAACAATTCCGATCGTAATAGATGGTAATGCTACTTCGCATTCCGTCGAAACCGTCAGCATCCCCGATGCACAGGGGCGTTATGCATGGGATTATGTCTACACACCACCGCTCTACGAAGGTCGGCTCGAACCAGTCGAAGGGGCTGAAGAGCAGGAATAACAGCTCCAACAGTTTTGTTTCAGGGTCAAGACATAGTGCTTGACCCTATTTCTTTCTGCTATAATTTCTTACTTCAGCCTCGTCACCTGAGGACAACTAAATTACTCACTTGAGTAAAACACGAGGTGGTACCTCCGAGAATAGTATCCGGACCTTTGCATGTGCTTGTTAAAGCACGTACACGCAGGGGTCTTTTTGTATTTAAAAACGAAAAGTAGTAATAAATGATTAAAGCAATACTGAGTGATTTTAATTTCGTACTTTGGCTTCCGGGCAAGGACGGTTTCGAACTTAACAAACAGTTGGTCCAGTTTTATAAAGAGCTGGATGGATCAGGAGTCGAGATCTATATTTTGACTAGCGGAACAATGGCAGGGGACGAAAAGGTGCAGAGTCAGATAAGTGGATTCATTCAAAAGGTGATATATACGCATCAAATGAATAAATGGAAGTCAGACCCTACTCTGTTTGCAGACGTTCTAGTAGATATTGGGTACGACCCAAGCGAAGTACTGTTGATCGATGATCAACCATCGAATATTAAAGCAGCGCAGCGAGCAGGATTGAGTGCCGTGCATTACAAAGACAATCAACAAGCTATGTCAGAAATTAACGAATTATTAGAAAACTAAAATGAACCAACCACCAAAAGGAGCATACAAACCAGCAGAAACTGAAGAGCGAATACTAAAACAATGGCTAGATGCCAAACTCTACACGCCTGAGGCTGCTGCCGAACGCGGAGCCACCGAGACCTTCTCGCTAATCATGCCGCCACCAAACGCAAATGGAAATTTACACTTGGGACACGTATCTGGCTACGCATATCAAGATTTGATGGGTAGATACAACAGAATGTTGGGCAAAAAAGTATTACTGCTGCCTGGAAAAGACCATGCCGGAATTCAGACAGAGGTTGTGTACGAGCAAGAACTAGACAAAAAAGGCACTACCAAACAAGAAATCGGTCGAGACGAATTCTATAAACAGGTGTATCAATTCTGTTTAGACAACGCTGCCAACGCTCGCTCGCAAGAGCAGCGAATTGGAATCAGCGCCGACTTTGACCGTGAGCTATTCACGCTTGATCCTAAGATCGTGGACGATGTTCTAAAAACATTCATGCTGATGCATGACGACGAGCTGATCTATCGCGGAAAGCGCTTAATTAATTGGTGTCCCCGCTGTCAGTCTGCTCTAGCCGACATCGACACAGAATACAAAGACTCCAAGTCTTGGTTCTTCTACTTTAAGTATGCGTTCACAGAGCCTGAAGCAAAAGCTATCGAGCTTAAGAACGAATACGCAGGCAAAGAAATATTCTGGAATGTTGGAGAGTACCCAGCAGCCAAAGACGAAGGCAAAACTTCATACTTAGTTGGCCAGGCAAATAGCGGTAAGGTAAATATCTTGGGACTTGGATACGATGAGGTTCCAACAGGCAACGAAGTTAACGGAACAGTAATCGGAATCCAGATGCGCCTAGATGGCGAATTCCATCTGGTTGTAAGAGCACACGATTTCGAAGGCGATATCGAGCACGAGATCGAGCACGCATTCTTAGACATGATCGGCTTGCATGCCGGAGCACACATCATCAAGTTTGAAGAATACCCAGAAGACAAGTACTATACAAACGGATTCATCTTGGCGACTGTGCGTCCTGAGACAAAGTTCGGAGACACTGCTATCGCTGCTGACCCTAAAGACGAGAGGTATGCTCCGTTTGTAGGCAAGCAGTTCGAGGTTGTAACCCTGAACGGCACTAGCAAGATCAACTTCATAGCCGACGAGGCTGTTGATGCTGAGTTCGGTACAGGAATCGTAAAGGTTACTCCAGCGCATGCTCCAGAAGACTGGGATATCGCCATGCGTCACAAAACAGAGACGATGCCAGAAAAACAAGTTATCGACTTTCATGGCAAGCTAAATCACCTGACTGGTAAGTACGAGGGGATGAGCGTTAACGCTGCTCGCAAGCAGATGGCCGAAGATATGAAGGAGGTTGGAATGCTTGTGCACCTAGATACCGAGTACGAAAACCGCACTCAAATCTGTGAGAGGTGTAAGTCTAGAATCGAGCCGTTAATCTCGCATCAGTGGTTTGTAGATACTCAACCGCTAAAGGCTAAGGCAAAGGAGCTGGTAGAAAACGGCACGACAACAATCATGCCGGAAGGTCGTCAGACAGTGTATACAAACTGGATGGATTCCAAAGAGGACTGGTGCATTACGCGTCAGCTGTGGTGGGGATACAGAATTCCAGTTTGGTACAAAGGTGGTAAATCAGAATACGTTACAGAGACAGGTGAAGTTAAAGAAAAGATTGGCGATACAATCATTCAGAACCCTGAGGACTACACTCCAGACATTATGAAGGTGCAGATTACAGATCCTGGTGAGGGTTGGGAGCAAGATCCAGATGTGCTCGACACATGGTTTAGCTCGGGACAGTGGCCGTACGTAACTCTAAAGGCTACCGAGGGTGACTTCGAAGAGTTCTACCCTACTCAAGTAATGGAGACTGGTTGGGACATCCTAATCTTCTGGATCACCAGAATGATGATGCTCTCGACATATCGTGCCGAAAAGGATGGACTGACTGGCGGTAAGGAAGCACCATTTAGTAATGTATATCTGCATGGATTGGTGCTCGACAAAGACGGTGCAAAGATGAGCAAGTCTAAGGGCAATGGAATTGACCCTACCGATATGATCAACAAGTACGGAGCAGATGCGCTGCGCATGAGCTTCTTTGTTGGTAGCTCTGCTGGGCAGAACGTAAGGCTCTACGAAGACAAAGTATCGAGCTTTGGAAGGTTCATGAACAAAATCTGGAACGCCACCAAGTTCGTAATTATGAATCTAGAAGGCGTTGAGGTTGAGGGCTTAGACCAACTCGAAGAGTCAAAGCTGAAACACGATTCAAACAAAGAACTATTGGCACACATCAAACAGACTAAGGAAGACGTTACTAGACTTCTAGACACATTCCAATTTGGAGTTGCTGCACAGATCTTGTACGAGGGTTTCTGGCATCAGTTTGCAGACATTCACATCGAGGCAGCAAAGCCGCATGTGTATACATTTAAGGATAAGGAAACTGGAGAGATCACCAGCGAACCAGAGGCTTCCGAGAAGGCAGAGACTCAGCAAGTACTGCTCTATGCTTTGCAGGAATACTTGAAGATGATGCATCCATTTATTCCGTTTATCACAGAGGAGCTGTGGAGCTATATGCCAAAGGCAGCAGCCCAGAGTGAGACTATAATGTATGAGAGGTGGTAGCTTCCCCTACATAATCATCTACTCCCCCACCCTCGCCGATGTCATCAGTAAAATAATGCGCGTGAAAGTTATGGCGGCGGCAGTGCCGCCGTTCTTCATCTTTTTTCGAGATAGAAACCATCCGATGCACGACCAGTGGTTGGTACACGAAAAGATTCATCACAGACAAGATTGGGAAACGCTGTATTTGATTCAGGTGCTGCGTGTGTTTATTTACATCAAGGCCAGACTTGGTGGAATGTCTAAGCGCGAAGCATATATCAATCAACCAGCAGAACAAGAGGCGTATGCCAATCAGCACAATCCAAACTATCTAAAAGAGAGAAAGCCCTTTGCAGTGTTCTGGTATTTTAGAAATAAGCCTGTAAAAGAAGTTACTTCAGACTATAAAGTGATCTTACAGAGGGGATAAAAAAGTGGGTGCCGCCTCCGAGATTTCAGAGACGGCTGAGGGTAAATTATAGAGTGAAACCCCAGCTACGCCGCATG
>CAYGMI010000032.1:4851-5270 GCA_964351125.1 uncultured Candidatus Saccharibacteria bacterium
CCGTCATCAGGTTTTCGCGTTGTGAAGCGTACACATAGTACAAATCTTCATTGCGATTCTCTCCTCGCACTTATTTTTACCGTTGGATGATGATAGCATCAGATATATACACCACACAACCTATGGGAAAAAGAGAAGACCTCTAGTCTAGCGCAGAGGTCTTAGTGTATAGGGGAGTAAGGGATGGGAGTCTCATTACTCGACGAATATTAACACATGATAGGATATTAAATGGAAAACATAAAAAATAAAACAGTATTGATCACAGGAACTACTTCAGGTATCGGCAAGGAAACTGCTTTAGAACTAGCAGCTAGGGGCGCACAAGTAGTGATGGCGGTTCGAAATACCGAAAAAGGTGAAGAAGGAAAACAAGAAATATTGCAGATGTACCCAGAGGCGAAAGTAGATGTGATGTA
>CAYGMI010000032.1:5280-13626 GCA_964351125.1 uncultured Candidatus Saccharibacteria bacterium
GCAGATCTAGATAAAGTTGTAAAACTTGCAAGCGACTTTAAGACAAAATATGACAAGCTAGATGTACTGATTAATAATGCAGGACTAGTTACGACAAGTCGCAAAGAGACGAAGCAAGGATTTGAGTACATGTTTGGAGTAAACCACTTGGCGCATTTCTTACTAACCAATCTGCTCCTAGACTTAATCAAAAAATCAGCACCCGCAAGGATAGTTAGTGTTTCTTCGAATGCTCACAATACTGCTAATTTAAACTTCGGTGATTTACAGGCAGAAAAGAGCTATACGTCTTTTGGTAGATATGGAGCCAGTAAACTAGCAAATATCTACTTCACTAAAGAACTCTCTAAACGGCTGGAAGGCACAGGTGTTACCACTTACGCTGTTCACCCAGGAGTCGTTAATACCCAATTCTTTAAAGGGGACAATATCTTTACCAAATTCTTCGGAACGATCTTCGGAATGTTCATCAAAACTCCAAAGGATGGTGCAGCAACTTCTATTTTTGTGGCCACCGACCCATCTGTAGCAAACGAATCTGGCAAATACTATGCGGATTCTAAGGAGAAGCAACCGTCTACGGTAGCGCAAGATCCCAAATCTGCAGAGCAGCTATGGGAAGTTAGCGAAGAGTTAGTTGCAGATTACTTAAACTAGATCTATTCGATTGGATCTCTACTTTCTTTGATTGAGTTGTCGAAACAACCATCAGCTCCTAATAGTTCAGGGGTAATTCCTTGGTTATCGAATGACTCACACACTAGGACGCCGTTTCCAGAGAATAGTTCGTAGAAGGTACCGTTCTCAACTTTTGCCACGAAAATACCACCTCCAACACTCTCCGGCTCTACCCTAACTCCATATACGAAATCTCCAGACACGTTCTGAATCGTAATATCCTCATCTGTGTATTCATTACAGATTACTTGAATCTGCTCAGACGTTGGCTCTTCTGATTCCTCTCTCAGGCTAATTGTAGTTCTATCCAGACACTCTTCAGTCGGCAAGACTTCAGTTTCTGCAACGTCAGAATCTTGATCGCTAGAGTCCTCGGAGCTTACGTCATCGTTGTAATCTTTTAAGATGATATCCAATTTTGGGGTTCCTCCAGTATCAATATTCACCATTCCAGAGATCAACATAGCACCGAAAAGTGCACCTGTAATAAACGAAATAATTACTGCAACTAGCATCACAACTTTCGGGTTCTGAAAAGCCGAAGACTTAGAGGCCTCTAGCATTGGTTTATCTGTTTTTGCCATTTCTTCCATGGGGCTTTGACTTAAAAGTAGTCTCCTATTCTATCTGAAAGTCTGACATAAGTGAAAAACTCCTATAACAAAGCTGGGCTCATTTCTTTCGCCTCGTCTACCATCAGGTGCAAGATATGGCGCATCAGTTTCGAAATATACGCCTCTCTTATAAAAATCTATGGGCGACCAATCTGCAGAAGTCTTCCCCAGAATACTCTTATATATATCGCGAAGATCTTGAGAATTCTTGAAGGTAATTATGCCATTAACTCCTAGCCCCCAACCGGCATCAAGCACTCCCTTGGCTGTCTCTAGATCTGCAGTGTAGCTATGGAAGATTCCAGTCACATCTGGATACTCTTTCACGACCTTTAGGCAATGAGCTTCGGCATTGCGGGAGTGAATACTCACTGGTAATTTGAACTGCCTTGCTAATTCTAAGTGCAACCTAAAAAGTACCTCTTGGGCTTTATTAGACTCGTCTGCTGCTGCTTGAGTCTGCTCACCTTTCTCGACCGCTAAGCGGTTGTAGTAAAAATCTAGACCAGTCTCACCTATCATTTTTACCTGATGCGCATTCTCGCTAATGAGCTTTACAATCTTGGTGATTTCTTCTGTGCAATAAGAATGCTCTTTGTATCTTGGGTCATAATCATCATGACCGGGAATCGCCACCTGCGGATCTATTCCCACTGCAGCATAAACAGATTCGTACTGCTTAGCGTTCTGTACTGCCTTGTGGGAGGTTTCGACATCAATACCGATATCAATAATTTGCTCTACTCCTTCAGACAAGGAACGACCAACTACCTCGTCGCGATCTGCATCGAATGTTTCGGAGTTTAGGTGACAGTGAGAATCGAACAGATTGTCTGTTTGGTCCGAAAATACCACTATTCTTGCTCTATCTTCTGGAACAATATGATCTTTTCTCTTTTTGCCAGTGCCTCTTTTGCCTTAGCTGTAGCCTCAGGGATGATTGGAGAATATAGATCGGTTACAATAGCTAATAAATAACTAAGGTTATTTAGCACTGCCCCAACTTCTTCTGGGTTCTTTTCCTTCTCCCAAGGCTTATTATCGTCGATGTATTTATTGCCGAAAGTAGCTAGTTCATTGGCTTCTTGTGCCGCCAGTTGTAGTTCAAATTCGTCGTAGTAGGCCTCTGCTCGCTGCTTAAAGCTCAATACCTTTGCTTTAAATTCCGTCTCGACGTCATCGACTCTACAAATATCAGCTTCTTTCTTTTCTGCCAGATGGATAACTCTATTTAGTAAATTTCCGTAGTTATCTGCCAGATGAGAATTAAAGCTATTGATTAAGTCCTCTTCTCTATAAGCCGAATCTGCAAAAGTGGCCATTCCAGAGATCATATAATATCTGACTGCTTCTACTCCAAACTTCTCAGCTTGATCGAAAGGAGAAACTACATTACCAATTGTTTTACTCATTTTAGTGCCGTCCTCTGCAAGTACCATTCCATGACACAAAAGTAGTCTAGTGAATGGAAGCCCTACGGATGCAAGCATTCCCTGCCAGATTGCACCTTGAAACCTAAGGTTATCGGGTCCGAATATTTGAACTCCAGGCCACCACTTCTCTAACTTTTCTTCGTCTGTTGCAAATCCAACATTGTTTACGTAGTTAGTAAGCGCGTCGAACCACACATAGAATACTTGCACAGGGTCGTCTGGAACATCTATTCCCCAAGGCAAATTCTCCTTCATCCTAGAAATACTAATATCCTCCATGTTTTCTATCCAATTTCGTAGCTCATTCAACTTATGTGCAGGCTTAACTACATCAGGGTTTTGGTCGTAATAGTCCAGAATCTGCTGTTTGTACTTTGAGAGCTTAAAGAAATAGTTTTCTTCTGAATGCACAATTGGCTCTGTGCCGTGTTCTGGGCACTTTCCGTCCACAAGTTCTTTCTCTGTGATGAATGATTCATGTCCAACGCAATATAGTCCCTCATACTTCTTTTTATAGATATCTCCATTCTCTTCACTCTTTCGCCAGAACTCTTGAGCCGCCTTGTGATGACTCTCAAAGGTAGTTCTGTAGAAAGTATCGTAAGAGATATTCAACAGCTTGCAAAAGTCCTGCCATCTACCTGCAAAGTGGTCAACATATTCCTGTGGAGTTTGCCCTGCGTCTTTTGCTTTCGTATACATTTTAAGGCCATGCTCGTCTGTTCCTACATTCAAAAGAACGTTTTCGTCCCCTAGCTTAGAGCGCATATATCTTGTAATTACATCTGCTTGAATGAACTCAAGTGTGTGACCTATATGCGGGTCTGCGTTTACGTAAGGAAGTGTTGTTGTAATGTAGAATTTTTCGGAATTAATCATCGAACTTTATTTCTGAAATATCTTTTTGCTTATCTGATGATACCACCGAAGGCTTTTCTGCTCCAGATATACGGGCTTTTGCTCCTTTATACGCAGAACTAACAGCCAATCTAACCGCATCAAAACTTGTGCGGACCATGTTCTGAATCTGTTGATTAACTGGTAGGTATTGCTTAGCTCGCAACTCATCTTCCTGAGATTCGTACTCTTCTACCACCTCTGGTGGTTTTTCGGTAATTCTAGTGATAATCAATTCAATTCCAATCATTGCCACCACAAATGCCAAAGAAATAAACCATTCGGTACCTATCAGATTCAGAAGTACTAATCCTACAAGTGTCACTGACAATACAACACCCCTACGAATAGCAACAATAAGTGAGACTTTCTCAAAGAATCTTCGTAGAAATATCCTTTCGAAAACCAAATGCAGAAAGGCAAATGCTGAAACAAGTGCTCCTCCGATTAGAACAGAAACGACTATTACATTGCGTAAGTTTAGATAATCCCAAATCAAGCCCTGTTGCAGAACTTCTCTTAGTACCACACGCATTTCTTCTACCGCCCTAATATTCTCTGCTCTAGCAAGCTCTAAGACTGCCTCCTCGTTAAAAGGGTTTAATAGAAAGATCATAATTGTGGCCATCAACGACAGAAATATCGCCAAGGCAAATAATAGAAAATATTTACGCATGATATTTTTTATACCAGATAGTTTTCTGCATTAGCTTATCGATGTCAGAGTCCTCAAACGGAGAAGCAACCCACATACTGGGCATTTCTTTTTTAAAGTTTTTCGACATGTGTTCGATCAAATCTTTGATAGTGACCTCTCTGGCAACTCTATTTGCCTTACGTTCATCGAATTTATAATCTTCGTCTTCTAATAGGCTAATTGCCTGATCTTCTGCATAATCTGAACGATAATTTCGATTTCCAGGAAAAATGTAATCACTTATTGTACTAGTAAACCACTGCTTACCCTCACTAGAATTTAAGAACTTAGTAAATCCTCCATGAATAATATTGTGAACTTCGTCCAGAGCTTCGACCACATCTTCTTTACTACATTCAATCCTCATCCCTCTTAACCTCCAATGCCAGTTAGCAATCTGATTAACAGCACTAGCAGAATAGATCAGTTGTTTATCTAGCCTCAAAGTATCATATAAAACTTTGTTTGTAAGGTTATTTGCTAAATACCACATCACCGAAGAATCATAATCAATATGGTTAAAGATCTCGTGAAAGTACGAAAGTGACACAAACACAGATTGATTATCTGGAATATTAAAATGTTGGTATCTATACTGCTTATTCTCTAACTTATACCTATCTATCTTCGTATCCGTTGGCTCATTGCTAAACAGTCCAGCAAGTTTATTCAACTCATCCCACTTTTCTTGGTCCAGCTTTTCGTGAACCTGAAGTGCAAACACAGTACCATCCGCCTTGAACGTGCCTTTATGAAACTTGCGGATATCATCTGCAGTTATCGATTTAATACTCTGCTCGTCTCCAATTGTTCTGCTGTGGTATTCAGGATATTTATCTCCGAATAAATAGTTTATAGACTGTTGCCGCTCGTCTCTTTCTTCCTTAACCCAACCAGTGAATTCAGCCATAATTACGTTTCGCTCTTCTTCGATATAGTTCTCGATTTTGTTTAAGGGGTAGTCTAGTCTGTAGCGCATAGACTTTAGTAAGCGACCAGCCCCTTTAAAGTGAGTTGATCCATAGAAATATAAATTCTTCTTACTCGTCCTGGCATTTGCATAGATACTTGGTCGAGACTTTGTACCGTATAAGTACTTGTTTACCTCTTTTGTGGATTTCTGTCGCTTATTCGGTTGTCCATAAATAATATGTTCCAACATGTGTGCCGTACCTGTAGGGACTCCTAGTTGGTTCTCGAAGTAAGCACCTCCACGTACAATTACAGACAGATCGAAATGTATAGATGCAGGATTTATTGCTTCGATCACACGAACACCATTAAGGTAATGGTATTCTCTTACTTCTATTTGGTAGCCTTGATCCTTCCATTTACTAACCAGTTTAGGGCGCTTCATATAGCATCACGGCTAAAGAGTAAAAATCTAAATCACATCCTATCTCACATCCTGCAATTATAACCTCTTCAGGCTCTTCACCTTCGATTAGCCTGAGTAAAGAACTAATATTGCCTGTCTTTACGATAGCAAACGCTGACCCTATAGACTCTGGAATGAGCTTTTGGACTTCTGCATCTGGTATCTCAAACTCAGCCACTACATCTTCGATGGTGAGATCCATTAGTAATACCTTATTGGGGATTGCGAAAACAAGCTGTTCTTCTTCTACTAATTCGTTTTCGATAAATACCATTAGTTTCTTAAATCTCGCAGCATCCGTATACAGAATTCCTGTTTCTGACTCAACAATATCTCTTTCGGAGCCGCTATTGGCTTTTACTTCTGCAATTGTAGCCACCGAATCGATATCGGCCTTAAAGCTGCTCACAACGTAGTTTACTTGCTGATCTACCCCAATAATCTCGCAAAAAGTTTCTTGTACCGACTTACTTTCGAGTCCTAATACTTCACATCTGGTTAGATTTGGATCGAGAGCAAGATACACAAGTTGATTAACGTCATCAATGCTTAATATTCTGTCCATCTCAGATAACCCAAAGCTGTATAGCTCTATAGCCGCTCTACCCGGAACAATGCTGAACAGGTTTACCTGATTTCCTTTTCTTACTAAGTAATAAAAGGTCTTCGTGGATGCCTCAAAGTAGGCATCAATAAACTCCTCATCTTTATTTAGTGCTGCAACGGTGATTGATTCTGTTGAGTCTCCAGCAATTAACTTGGCATTTGCCACATTGGTACTAGGAATTGTGTACAAAAACTTGCCAGTAGTAAACAACCTTAGATTTTCTGCAGTTGCAGGCAGCTCATAAACCGACACAATCTCGGTGTCTATAATCTGACCAACTACAGTTTGACTACTAAATTTAACTACAACCCAAGGTCTTTCGAACTCCTGATCATTCTCATTTTGAATATCTTCACCCCATACAAATCCTGAACTACTAAGTTCCGTACTTACACCATTAATATTTGTTGGTTCATTCTGTGGCAGGTTGGTTGTTTGGGTAATTATGCTGTTAAGCGGGTTTTGTAAAAACAAAATCCGCGAGATCACCAACGCTCCAGCAGCAATCAACAGGATTGCCACAAAGGATAATACGGTGCGAATGCTCTTTGTAACTTTTGGATCTTTCTCCTTTGTCATTAAGCGGAATTAACATCAGAAACTTAGCACATCGGTAAATTTTGTGCTATTATCAACTCGCTAACCAGAAATAATATGGCACGAGGTAAAATACAAGGACAAACAAAGAAAAAATGGAGCTTAGTAAAGCGTCTTCACTTTGGTTTCAGAGCTAGAATGAAAACTAAAGGTGGAAAAAACGTTATTAAGTCCAGAATGCGCAAAGGACGTTCTACTATGAGCGTTAGCGAAGAGTTTGGTCCTGGAACACGTAAGAACAAAAGATTCAAACGCCGTAGATAATCCTCCCTTCCTGAGTGATACTACTTCTCATTCTACGTTAGAATAGTATATGAGAAATTTTTTACGTACTCTTCTGAAGAAGATTTTGGCCTTCTTGACTAGAAAGGTGATAGAAAAGCATAATCCCAGTATCATTGCGATTATCGGATATGGCGAGACCTCAATAGCTAGAGAACTAATTACCGAAGTTCTAAATACAAACTACCCAGTAAGAAGAAACCTAGAAACTCCAGAGGCTGAGTTTAGTGTACCCTTAACTGTTTTCGCATCAAAGCACTACCCTAACTCCTATCTAGGCTGGCTACTGATCATACTCAAAGTCTCTTTGCAACTAGTAGTATTAAAGCAGTACTATCATTTTCTTGTTCTAGAATTAGATACTGTAAACCACGAAATTAGAGATTTTTGGATGGATTTACTAAACCCTGAAATGACTGTGATAACTGGAGACAGTCAAAAGATTGTAATTCCAAATGGTGAATATGCGGTTAAGAGAGAACAAAATCTGCTAGAGAATTATAAAAAACTAGCCATCAAAGTTGGAGAACATTACGATATAGATAAATACATCAGTGAGGCTATTCTGGATGGAGTAAAGTTCCCAAAGGCCAGAATTAACTTTCTGCCGGGCAAAGATGACAGCACCATAATTGACGCCACTCACTATTACTTCCCTATAAGCATTAAATCAGCTATGGAACTTGTCGATCCATACGCAGAAGAGGTAGTGGTCTTAACCGAAAATGAGCACGATACAGAATACATTCTTAAACACTTCAAGACCAACGACGTCAGAATTAATCCAGAAAATTATAAGCCTAGACCAGGAGATTTCATCTTACTGAGAGGCCTGCGTACACAAACAATCAGAAAATACTGGTATTTAATCGAAAGATAAAGTGAGTAAAGTATCAATGGACCCCACAATCGAAAAGGAGTTGGTGGCCAAAGCTAAGCTTGATAAGGATGAATTTTCTGGCCTTTACGAGCACTACTACCCTCACATCCGCAGATATTTTGCTGTTAAGTTAAATGTGGCAGACGTGGTGGATGATTTAACTTCTGCTACTTTCGAAAAAGCCATCAAAAATATTCAGAAGTTTGAATGGCAGGGATATCCCTTCTCTGCATGGCTATATAGAATTGCGAGTAATACCCTTACTGACTACTTTCGCAAGATG
>CAYGMI010000032.1:13694-14834 GCA_964351125.1 uncultured Candidatus Saccharibacteria bacterium
CAGTTGGTATTCCTGAATTCTTTCAGATAGAGTCAAAAGACAGATCGCCTGAAGAACAGACAGAAATAGACTTTCATACGCAGGAGCTTGAACAAATCATTCAAGAACTCCCCGATCGTGATCGTAAGATCATCCTGATGAAGTTCTATGATGGATACACCAACAAGACAATCTCCGAAAAAGTTGGAATAAGTGAGTCCAACGTTGGTACAATCATTCATAGATCTTTACAGAAGCTAAGGTCGCTTCTTAATTAATTATGGATGATGAACAACAAACCCGCCCAAGAATTGTTTTAGTAAACCGCTCTATCGTTATTAAAGATGGAGTTATTCTGCTAATTCAACGATCTAAAAACGATACCTATAAAGCTGGAATGTGGGAGTTTCCTGGAGGCAAGTTAGATGCAGGCCAAGATCTCACAAATGCGCTCGAGCGTGAAGTCTTAGAAGAGACAGGCCTCTTAATCTCCCCTATCGATAGAATCGCCTACTATGAAAGCATTATTATCTCTGGAGGCAAATATGCTGGAATGCCTTATGTATCTATAATTGGAATCAGCAAGGTATCAGGTGGAGAGATAAAACTATCAGAAGAACACGACGACTACGTCTGGTTGAACATTCAAGACGCAAAAGAATACAACATTACCGACGACACTAGAAAGGCGTTAATCACTTTAGATTCCAAGTTGAGAGAGTTAACTAGATAGATATGCTCCCGACAGAATACAGACTAGACGCCAAAGACATCGCTAAAGTATCTAAAGACGGCAAATCTTCCAGATCTGACATGATCCTGCTCAAATTTCTGCCCGAAAATGGACTTGAGCACCCCAAATTAGGGATTTCTATCAGCAAAAAGATAGACAAGCGTGCTGCGGTACGAAATAGGATTAAGCGCCGAATCAGAGTCGCAATCTTAGAGTTGGTGCGATCTCGTGAGATTCCAATGGGAAAGTACCTATTTATTGTGCGCTCAGCGCAGCTAGCTCAGAAAGATACCGATGTTGAAGCGGAGGTATTCAGATTGGTATCAGAACTCTAAATACCTTCACTTCCTTCAAGGTTATAACTTCCTAGATCAAGTCCCCACCCAAGCTCTGTAGATAATAATCTGGTCATAAGCACCAGCAAGAGA
>CAYGMI010000033.1:0-2572 GCA_964351125.1 uncultured Candidatus Saccharibacteria bacterium
CTGGGTTTGAAACTAGGTTTAATGGGGTGTCCTCTGTTTTTTACGCAGAAGTAGTTAATGGCGCGAACCTTGATCGTTACCTTGAAAACCTTAGAATAGACGATTCAACAAATGGCACTGGATACCCGTTTATTCAGGATGTACTTGATCCCGCTGATAGAAATTTCGTAATTAAGTATATAGAGCCAGAGGCTGATAACCGTAATAGAGCTGTGGGTTATGTTGTTCCTACTACAGGTTCAGGCTCAATCTTAGACGAGAGTGAGATAATCGATGCTCCTACTATCACCGAAGAAATACCTTTCCCATTAACTACAGAAGACAACGTATTTTTGCAGGTTTTGCCTGTGTACGACGTAGATCAAAACCTAAAAGGAATACTGGGAATGTCTTTCCGGAATCAGAGGTTCTTCGAACAAGTATTAAACTACTCAGATAATGAAAATCTAGTGATGTCTTTTCAAGATCATCTAGGTAACACGATGTTCGAGTATGGAGATTCTTCAATACTTGGATTCCAGGGTAATTTTAGGGATGTTAAGCAGATTGGAGTAGCCAACAGAAGTTGGACTCTACAGTTTGCTGCTCCTGGCTTGTTCAGACTTGATTCGCTGGAGTCTGCTACTCCATTATTATTAGGAGTTGTAGTATCTGGACTGGTATTCTTAATCGGATTGGTTACCTTTTTCGTATTCGAAAGAAGAAGTAAGAAAATGGACATCGAAACCGAGAAGATAAGGTCGGAGTTTATATCAATCGTTTCTCATCAAATTCGTACACCACTCACTAGCATAAAATGGACGCTAGATTTACTGAGAGAAGACAGCTCAGTAACTCCAGACGAAAGAGAGCAGTTACTAAACGAAGTTTACGATAGCAGTCAAAGAATGATTGACATTGCTAACGATCTTCTTCAACTTTCTAGAATTGAAAGAGATCAGGCAGATAAGGCAGATAAACAAGTATATGAGTTGCAAGAGATAATCCGTGATGTCGTAAGAAGAACTAAGGTATCTGCAGATCTTAAACTGATAAACATTTTGGATAAGTCTGTACCTGGAAAGGTCCTTGCCGATCAAAGTCAAATGATGCAAGTAATCACAAACGTATTAAACAATGCTCTTAAGTATTCACCTGAAGGTTCTACTGTAACAATTGCCAATACCTTCACTGCTACATCAGCTATTTTAACAATAACAGATCAAGGTATCGGAATACCTCCAGAGATGCAGTCTAAGATGTTCACGAAGTTTTTTAGGGCAGAGAACGCTCAAAAATATGCTGCAGAGGGCAGTGGTCTGGGTCTATATATTGCAAAGACATTAATGCAGATTCAAGACGGTGATATAACTTTTACTACCGAGCAAGGTAAGGGTACAACTTTCATAATTGAACTGCCTATTCCTCTTACCTCTTAGTCGGGCTTTCTGAATCCTGATTTCTTCAGATTGTGAAGAGCAACTATAAATAGTGACTCTGTCCATCCCAATGGAGTGTTGTCGTTAAATTCAGGCGAATTAGAGTAGTATAGCTCAGGCATTCCTTTGTCTGTGTCGACTTCTATCATTCTATCTAGAAAGCTTTTTGCCCTTTGTTTGTCTCCCATTTTTTCGTAGATTATTGCAAGCCATGCAAGCCCAAAGGTCCACTCAGCCTCTTCACTAAAGCCATCTGGATTACTATTATAATATCGATCTCCTTTATACCTGATTACTCCTCTTTCACGCATTAAGTGATACTCTACATTTTCTAGTATTTCGTCTCTCTGCTGATCGTCCACGACCTCATATGGCCAGATAAGAGACAATTCAGACAAGTCCGCAAATTTCCTTTCAGACTCTCGAGGTAGTAGAGCTCCTAATGTCTCGATACCTCTATGAATTAACCAGTCTGGTACATCTATTTGGTCAAGTTTGGAAACTTCTCTAAGTCCACCAACGCAGGCACCGACAGAAGATGCGTGAACTTCTTCGTCTTCTTCCCACATACCTGAATCACGGTCGTGCCAGTATTCAAGTGTTTGGAGATAGTTAACTAGTTTTTGTGTAATTCTTATATGATCTGCAGATTCGAAAATTGATCCAGGTTTATTTTGCTCAAGTTTTCCCACGTTATACAAGATTGCTCCCACTGCATCGTTTTGCTTGTTCCCCCATTCTTCCCAGAATTCTTCAAAGGTTTGAGGATTGAATCTTGCGTGAATATATTGGAAGGTATAGGCAGGTTTTTGTTCTATAGCCTGGTCAATCTTTTCTTCATGCTTAAGAAAGATCTTCATGATCGCATCATATGTTTTTTCTACAGTATCCCAATCTTCCAAGACTTCGAAGGCCATAACCTCGTAAAAATTATCTCGTAACCATGATTTATTGTATCCAGTACCTACATCATGAGATGACGCAGAGAATAATCCTGAGTCGTACTGAAGGTTCTTGAGGATGGATAGGTGGTCTTCTATTAATTGATTGTAAGTAAGTTTTGGTTTTGACATATGTGTAGGTTAACTAGCTAAAGCTTATAGCAATCTAGGTGATTGCTCAAATGTAAATTTAATGTAAACCTGTCATAAAAT
>CAYGMI010000033.1:2582-8079 GCA_964351125.1 uncultured Candidatus Saccharibacteria bacterium
ATCTTTGAGCTGGCTTTAATAAATGCTGATTCAATATTTGCTTATATATTTTTTTACTTCTTATTAATAAGGCAACATGTTGCACAAAAACACAGAAACAAGATCAGCGTTCACGCTTGTCGAAATCTTGGTTGTGATCGCAATCTTGGCTATTCTAGCTGTGGTTACGTTCGTTATTATCAACCCAGTACAACGTATTAACCAGGCTAATGATGCTACTGCTAGAGAAGACATTCAGTCTATTCTAGAAGCTACATCACTTTATTCAGTTGATAACAGCGGAGCACGTCCTACTTACGACTTGAGCGGAACTAGTACTCCACTTCCAACTGTTACTGCAGCAACCGTAATGACTGCTGGTGTAGACGTAACTCTAATTGAGGGTCTATCTCCTACATACATTACAACTATTCCATCTAATGGATACCGAATCGGTGTTCTATCATCTGGAGCAGTAATGATTGGTGCAACTCTATCTGATGCAACTGTATTCACAGTTTCTGAATAAATAGAGTAATCTAATTAGAAACGACCCGCCCCCTCGTGAGAGGGGGCGGTTAAGTTTTCTAGTCTAAAAGATCGTCTATGGGCTGCTGTACTGTGTTACGAGAGTGTCTCGACTAGAGTGTGTCGAATGGATCTTGGTTAGTGAGTTGTTTAACTTCTAGCTTCTGTCTCTGAATGAAGTCATCTCTAAAGTTAAGGTATTCTTGTTCTTTAATTTTTGGTACAGGAAGCTCTTCAAAATCGACCACATTGGTGTCGTCCGCAGACTCAAGTACAAGGTTGACTACGTATAGCCCAATTACAGTGTTGATAATGATAAGGGTTATTCCCAGCCCAATGCCTATCAAGTAACTCCTTCGTTGAGCTATAAACTTAGTAATTTTTTCGTTTGATCCTTTTTTCTTAGACATATTGTTTAATTGAATACTACTTGTTGTACGAATATTTCTGTAGTCATACTTGCATCGATAAATCTAGAGTCGTTTACAGAAATCCTATTGACAGTAAGGCTAGTAACGTTCATGTAATATTTAGAGTCTTGGAAAAGATTGAGAAACTGTTCAAATTCCTTGTAGTCACCTCTAACGGTAATATCAACCTCTAAGAAGTCATAGTTAGCATCGGGTGGTAACATTCTACCTATCACACTTGCGTTTCTTACATCTTCAGGTAGCTCAAAACCATCTGTGGTCAATCTAGCTTCTCCTAGGCTTACAACTAATGTAGTTCCTGCTGTTTGCGCGAGTTGCTCTATCTCCTCTATGACTTCTAAGAAGTTCTCTGCATTAGGCAAGAGATCATTTATTTCTCTGATAATCCCTTCATCTTCTATTTGCCCATATCTCTGGATTAATTTATTAAAACTCTCTCTACGGGCCTCTTCTGCCTTTATGTCAGACTGAATCATTTTTATATCAGCATTACTAGAGATGATGATTGAGCCAACAACTAATGCCTCACCTATTCCAATAAGGCTAACTAGGACTAAGGCAACTATTGTTCTGTCTAATTTAAGTTTCATGGAGTAGGTGTTGTACTGCTAATTGGTAGTAATCCTTTGAATGGTAGCACCGCCTCAATTACGAAATTGGTATTATTAGAATCTTGTAAGCTCTCTAGTGGTAGCTTTACCTCTTCTAATAGACCAGCATTTCTTAGGTTATTTACGTACCTAAGTACGGTTTCTCTGTCTCCAGCTTGACCTGCAATGGTTAACGTCCAGCTAGTTCGGAGTGCTCCGTCTTGCTCGGCGTTTGGATTCGCTACCAAGCTGGATACAACCACCCCTGGAGGAGTTGCTGTATTCAGCATGTCAGTTAATAAAGTCCAGTCGTATAAGCTTGTTATAAGTGAGTTTAACTCTGTAGTACGGGCATTTAACAGGTCAACACTATCTTCTATTTCGTTAACAATCGGACTATTAGAAATAGCTAGGATTGATTCGTACTTCGATTGAAGGTCGTCCACTCTAGATCTGACCTGGAAGGCTACAATCAACAACATGAATACTAAGAATACAGTGTTAATAGCTACAAACATTAGGTAATCACGCAATACGTTATATAGTTCTTTCTTTCTGAAAGCCTCTTTCGCCTTTTGTGGAATCAAGTTAAGAGTCGACTCCTCGCCGTAGTCCTGAACTCCTCTTGTAGCAGCTCCTAATAAAGGAAAGAAGCTAAGGTCTGAATGCTGCTGTAAGAATTGTGATACTTCGGGGCTTTCGGTCTTTGGATTAATAATCTGAATTGGGCTTGATGACCTTTCCTGTAGTAGAGGAAGGAGAGTATCAATTTGCTGCTTCATTCCAAATACAAGTGTAGTAATTTCTGACTTCTGAGGTTTTACCTTTAAGTGCGTTTGAGAGTACTCAGCTATCTCACTTATCTTTTGTTCCAAAACAATAACTTTTTCTGCCATGCTATCGCTCTTTAGCGATATGTCGGTAGAGAAGACTATTCCTCCTTGCTGTTGCAAAGATATAACTCCATACTCTGCTTTAAGCTCCAACAAAATAACGGGCTCAGGGGAAAGGTTTTGCAGTTGAGAGCTATCGCTTGGGAACGCAACACGGCTTGCGGCAGTAGCACTTGGCTCAAACAATAGAGGGATCAGCTTTGCCCCTTCAAGTGTTTGCATGTAAGAGTCAATCATCGCCTTAGGTACTGCAGCCAATTGCACTTTTGTTTTACTGTCTGTGGTTTGAATTCTGTGCCAATCCCAGTAAACCTCGGATTCTTGCATTGGAATAATCTCTGCAACCCTTCTTTCTAGTATTTCTCTTAACTCTTCTTTTTCGACAGCAGGTAGATCTAGAACTGTTAAAAATGTTCTGTGTTGAGGGATTAAGCAGATACAGTATTGGGTATCCGGTCTGCGAGGATTACTAGCTTGAATAGCTTCATTTAGCTTCATGCCAACTACAGTAGGATTTTGGATTATCCCATCAGAGATATCTCCTGCGTTGAGTTTAGCTTCGCCGTAAGATCTTACGCTGAATATGTTGGATTTACTATTCTTACGATACAGTTGCATCACCCTTACAGAATTGGCCGTAAACTCTACGGCTATTGCCGATCTTACACTTGCTGCTTTGTCGAATTCGATATCTACAATCATTTGGACAGTTTGGATTTACCTATCAATTTAACAAAAAGCTACTGAATACTCCAGCTACTAATAGTAATATTACTTATACCTGTGCCTCCACCAGAGAACTCAAAACCCCCACTATGTATTGTTGCCACATCCTCATCGTATGTGAACTCTGTGTTTTGGCCAATTGTGATGTCATCTCCAGCCCAGATTACTCCATCGATTGTAATGGCAGGGAATGATCCAGAATAAGTAGCTCTGGCAATAGAAACATCATCATAAGCGTAGATCGCTCCATTTATATTCACTTTACAGTTGCAGTTGGATGCATCAGTTATGGTGATGCTTTTGTCACTTACTAGTACTGCAAGGTGGTCGTATGCTGGGTCTCGTACCTGAGTGTAATTATTTGCTCTAATCTCTATAGCACCCCGACTAATTATTGACCCTGTAATGTTAAAGTTCTGGCCAGCAGGGATTGTAATATTGCTGGTAGTATCTATAAAATGAACCCCTCCACTGATAACGTTACCATTTAAGGATAAGTAGTTTAAAAACTGAGATGCGTTGCTGTAGTATGTTCCATTAACCTGTGCAACTGCCTTCCATTCATCAAAATCGAATTGGGGTACCGGGATAGGGTCTAGATCTAGGTCTTGATACTGATAGGCTGTTCCACCGTAGCTAGAGCTTTGTTGGCTAATTACTCTTTTTTCACTATAAATATCACGTTGAACATATCCATTATTCTGAAGCCTAACATCATCTACTGAATATATGTATCCTTCAAGCACTGTAGTTAGAGGGTTACCACGAACGCTTCCATTGTTTCTTACACGTGTATCAGACTGGGCTCCGTCTCCAGACATTACTAGGTTCCCATATACGGTGGCATTATCTCTTACCCATAGGTTGTCGTTTGCCCGAACATCCCCATAAAACACTGCGTTTCCTTCTACGTATTGTCTGTCTCCTCCAAACATTCCAAATTCTTCTAGAGGATTTGTTACGATCTCATCTGCAGTAATGGTTGCTGACAGCTGTCTATATGTATCTGTACCCAAGGTGGTTACGTGTACAATTCTGTTTGATCCTGAAGGTATGATTCCAATAATTGCAGATCCTGCAGGAGTTGTAATTGTTCCTCCTGAGTAACTTGAATCTAGTCTGAGCCGGTACAGTGCTTCTTCAAACCCAGAATCCATTAGCGTCAAGGCATTAGTAGCACTATCTGCATCTTGAATATTATAAAAATGGCTCAAACTAATCGTAGATATTAATACACTTACTTCAATCATTACAATTGTGATTGCAACCATCAGTGCCAATGTCGCTTGCGCTTTAGAGAGTCGTTTTTGTTTCAGGTTCTCGATAAGCTTCATTCTTAGTACACAAATTTCAGAGTAAAAGTTGTGGTAACTATCTGTTCAATTAGAGGTTTTAGTGATCCTCCTGGATAGTTTGAGAGTGTAAGTTCAAGCCTAATAGTCTTTGCAGTTGTCGGGCTAGATAAGTCAGTCATGACAAACTGTGTTACATTTGTAGTTATTGCTGTGATTGCAATTGGGCTTCCGGCACCTTCTTGTCTAATTACTCTTCCGCCACTAAGATAATAAACGATGTCATCTGCAGAGTTTCTGATTATCGTTAGATTTGATGCGCTATTGAGTACTAGATCATCTCCAAGATATATGTCATCTCTCATAGACTTGGTAAGCAATCTCAAATCTTCGTTTACATTCACTCTGTCTTCGATAATGGTTTTATGTCTATAAATGGCTAGAACGATCGAGGCCATTCCTCCTACAACCAATATAAACACGAATACATAGACTAGTACCTCTAATAGGGTAAAGGCCTCTGTCTTTTTTTGTGTTTTTATTCCCGGTAAGTAATTCATTTTAGAAACTATTCCAATTTGTAACGTATTGACCAATTCTTACTTCTTCGTTAATTCCATTTACCACCCAAGTGACCAGGGCTTCTAGATAGTACGTATTGGGGTCGATAGTACCCGAGACGACGATGTCATCATTTCCGTCTCTTTCTACTTCAATGATTGTTATTGATCTAGTATAGATATCAATGGTTTCTGTACCTGGGGTAAATAAGAAACCATTTTCCGGCATAATCAAGTCCTCAACAAAGTAGTAAGTACCTGGCACCAGTTGATCCCATCCTTCGTTTCGTTTTGCAATTGCTAGTTCTAGGTAATCCTGGGCAAGGAGTTCGGCTACGGTGCTAAGTTTTGCCCTGTTCACAATTCTCAAAGAAATGTCGAATACTCGAAAGCCTGCTGTGAAAATAATTGCGATAAAAGCAACTGCTACGACAAGCTCAAGTAGGTTGATGGCAGGAAGAGTTTTTGGTTGTGATTTACGAAATATCTTCAACAATT
>CAYGMI010000033.1:8089-9312 GCA_964351125.1 uncultured Candidatus Saccharibacteria bacterium
GATAAGGTCATCGATCCTTGCACTCCTGTTCTGCCATTAAAATTCTCGAAAGTTACTGTGTCGTTTGAGAATGTGGAGGACACAAGTACATTTGATGCCAGCATGTGTTCGTCATTTGTAGTATTAGAAGCTGAATAGGTTGTACCCTGAAATAAAACATAGCGGTCAGAGAAGAATTTAACTGACCAATCACTACCAGAATCATTGCTAATTGCCCTCTGTCTTGCCCTCTGAAAGCTAGCAGTTACAGTTCTTAGCTCTGCATCCATTACTGAAGTTCTATGATAGTTGAGTAGAGCAGATGATCCTGTAATCGCCATAATACCCATTATTCCAACGATCAGAACTATTTCTACTAGTGTGAAAGCCTTGTAAGTTTTAGGTTCATTTAGAGTTTGCATTAAACGTTTTCTACTCCTCCCAATAATTCATAGATAGGTGTGATAACCGAAACTGCAACTACCGCTACCACAAGTCCCATCACCAAGAGGATGATTGGCTCTATCGCTGTAGATAGACCAGTTAGTAATGTGAATAGTTTATCTTCGTAAAACTTTGCTACGTTTAGAAGTCCCTGTGATATTGTTCCTGTACGATCGCTGATGTACAGAACCCTGATTTCGAATGGCGAGAAATACTGTGGATACTTTTTCATAGTATCGGCAAGAGTATTACCTTTAGATAGGTCATCCTTCATTGTGTCGATTATGTCCTTATATACTTTATTAGTAAGACTCTGCTGCACAACATCCGCAGCTTCTAGGACATTTACTCCGCTTTCTAGCAGTGATCCAAAAGTACGTGAGAAAAGTGCGACGTTAGTAGATCTATTTATTGGCCCAAAGATTGGTACTCGAAGTAAGAATTTGCCAAGCTGACTCTGAAACTTAGGATTTTTATTCGCTCTTTTAAAAGCCCAGAGTCCACCCACAGTTGCCCCAATAAAGATATACCACTGGTTTATTAATAGTCTGCTGAGTCCTAGAAGCATCTGTGTTAGTGCAGGGAGTTCTAAGTTTGCATCTGCAAAGAACTCTTCGAGCCTTGGGAATACGACGACCAACAAGATGATCACGATTGCTACCAAAGCAAAAATTAGCACTGCAGGATAAATCATAGAGTTTCTAACTTTAGATTTTAGTGCATTTGTTTTTTCAAGCTGGACTACGCCACCTCTCATGGTTTTTGCTAGCGGAAGTCAGGCTTCTTCCACTTCAATCTTA
>CAYGMI010000033.1:9322-14082 GCA_964351125.1 uncultured Candidatus Saccharibacteria bacterium
TAGAGTGCAGGGAATAGTTCTGGATAGTCTTCAAAACACTCTGAAAGCTGCTTACCGTTTCGAATGCCGTACTGCGTGTCTTTCACGAATTTTCGTAGCATTGGTTTATCTAGATCCTCGTAGAAGGCCTGCAGTACATCTGTGACTGATAGTCCTGCCTCAAGCATCGAGGCGAAATACTCAAGAAATTGAGCTTTGTCTGCATTACTTACCCTGTTAAACAGCTTGTCCGAAAAAGAAACCTTCGCTTCCTCAATCTCCTTAAGGTTAATAAGCGTCATATTCTGACGCTTGATATTGGAAATCACCTCTTCTTCGTTCTCGGCAATCATCGTAGTCCCAACGATTACTCCATCTGAGTCTGAAGCTGTGTATTTGAATTCTGGCATTGTATGTAATTTCTAAATGAAATAGTTATTCCTTAGCCACACGCATTATTTCTGTAAGAGTAGTTACTCCATTTTTCACTTGTTCGAGTCCGTTGGCGAACATAGGCATGCTACCTTCAGATTTCATAACTTTTCTGATTTCATGTCCAGGGGCTTTCTGAAGAATGAGTTGCCTTACTTCATCTGTCACTTTCAATACCTCGAAGATAGCTACACGTCCCTTATAACCTGTAGGTGATTCAGGTGCTGGTTGAGGATTGTAAAGAGGTATCTTTAGCCACGGTTCGATTTCTTCTTTGCTCATTCCTGCATCTGTTAGCTGATCAAGGATTATTTGTTTGCTTGCAGGATCCATCTTTACCTTTTCTCTTGTCTCAGGAATTAATTTTCTAACAAGTCTCTGGGCAATTACCAGCTGTAGAGTAGAGGCAAGTAAGAAAGGCTCTACACCCATGTCTAAGAAACGAGGAACAGCTCCGGGTGCGTCGTTAGTGTGTAGTGTAGAGAGAACCAAGTGACCCGTCATCGAGGAGTGAATAGCCATGTTTGCCGTCTCTTCATCACGGATTTCTCCTACCATAATGATATCTGGGTCCTGCCTAAGCAGTGCTCTTAGCCCATTGGCGAAAGTTACCTCGATTGCCTTATTCACTTGAGTCTGGTTAATTCTAGGCATGGCGTACTCAATCGGGTCCTCAATGGTATTGATATTCACTCCCGGCTGATTAAGTATTTTCATTACTGTGTATAGTGTCGTCGTCTTTCCACTTCCTGTTGGTCCGGTAACTAGGATCAGACCATCGGGTCTCTGGATAGCTCCTTCTACATCATCGAGCTCTTTACCTCTAAATCCAATATCCTTTAGCGTTAGGCTTCTTGCCGACTCATCAAGAATACGGATAACAATCTTCTCACCTGTATATGTTGGAAGGATAGATACACGCAAAGAAATAGGTAAATCGTTCACCTTCATTTTGATACGTCCGTCCTGAGGTCTTCTGTGTTCATCGATTTTTAGATTTGCCATAATCTTAATTCTGGCAACAATCACGGGATGAATTGATTTTGTTAGCAACAACATATCGTGCAGCACTCCGTCTATTCTGAATCTGACGATAACTTCATTTTCGGTAGGCTCTACGTGAATATCACTGGTACCTTCAGATACCGCGAACTCAATAATACTGTTTACGGCTTTTGTTACTGGAACTCCTTCAGCTAGACCTTTTACATCTTTTACCTCACTAATGCTTGAACCGAGTCCAGCACGTTGACCTTCTTGAAGTACATTCGAGAACAGGTTCTGAATATCTGATTTAAATCCTTTAATTACCGATTGAAAAGAAGAGATGTCGGTCAGGTATATTTCTAACTCCTGCCCTGTACGCTTTCGAACATATTCCACCGCATACAAATCGCTTGGATTAATCATGGCTACCTGTAGTTTGTAGCCGTTTTCACCAAAAGCTAGGACTTCGTGTTCGATCGAAAATTCCTTCGGAATTTTCGACAGATATTGTGGCTGAATTAGGACTCTGTCTAAACTGATGTATTTGTAACCGAAGATGTTCAGCAGGTAGTCGTTTAAGACCTGCGGCTGAATCATTTTATCTTTATTAAACCTAGCTGCTAGAGTTGCCAAGTCATCACCAGATTCTTTTGCGCGAAGATCAAAATCTTCCTCAGAAATCAGGTTTGCTTCAACTAAAGCTTTTTTTAGATCTGCTATAGAAGCCATGTGGCAGTGTGATCAATTAACATATATAGCATAAACTATATCAATTGATTTTGCTAGCTGCGCTAGTGCAGCACTTGCAAGAATTTGCTAGTGTATATAGTAAGATATTTAAGCCCAGTAATATGAAGAAACAAAAAGCAGCATTTACCATAATTGAATTGGTGCTTTCCATGGCTATTCTGGCAATATTGTCGGTAGCCATATATGTGATTATCGGTCCTAGGCAGCAGATCGAACGTGCCCAGAAGTTAGCTTCGGTAAACGAGCTTAACGAGATAGGAAAAGCTATCGGTTTTTTTGCTGCAGATACTGGTGCTTATCCTGCTGACGTAAATAGATCGATTCCACCTGGAATTGAAGCCTATATAAACCCTGAGGAACAATGGCCAGATGGTCCTTTCCCAGGTTCAGTGTACGATTACGATAACTGGTCTGATAAGACCTGTATTGACGCCGAAGCGAGCGGAAGTATTCAGATTACTTTAAGAGAGGTGCCTAATCGAAACCCAGATGGAAGTAATGTTTGGGCTTGGTATTATGTGCTTTCCGGAAAGGGAACTCCACATTGTAGTACTGCAAATGAAGCTACTAAAGGTGAGTGCGTAAACTGTCCAGGCTTTGATCCTTTTTCTCCTCCTCCAGTAAACTAGCAATAAAATAGGGTAGCAAATGTGCTACCCTCACTCATTAGATATTTTTAGACGTTTCTCAAATCTGCAAATTATCATTTCCGATCTGTAAATCTTATCCGTAGCTAAGTCCAGAACTATAGCATGGGTCTCGTTGTGTTCTAATCCCAGATCTTCTGGAAGAAAATTTACAGCTATAAATTCTATATCATTTGTCAGGCTTGTTGCCTGCCGCAGGATACCAAGGTGCTTAATATCCTTTGCTCTTAGCATCCTACTGATTTTTCGAATTCGTAATCTATGTCCTTCGACTATGTCTAAGATTTCTTTGTTACCTTTCTTTTTCAAGCTAAGCTCCTTGTGAAGGTATTAGTTCTTTTATCAATGAGATATATAATCATACTATATCTAAATCTAATGGTCAACCAGTCTGTAATCTATATAGATGTGAAAAAGGGCAGCACGCATGGCACTACCCTTTAGTTTGAAAATTGACCGATGCTACTTCTTGTGGGGCGCGAGAATCTCTTCTACGCGGATCCCAAGCTCAGACACAAGGTTGATTTTTTCGTGGTCGGCATCCACTTCTTCGTCAGGTTCGAATTCAATCACCCGAATTTGGGCGATGAGTGCGAAACATTCTTGTTGCTCAATATCCGACATTTTTGGTGCCAGTCTTTGAACCTCACCGTGAAGACCTTCTGCCAACTCATTAACGTTAACATTTGCTTGTGTAGCGGTCATATTGGTTTTTTCGCTCATCATGGAGCTCCTTTTCAAACTTTTTTATCTATATAATCATAACATATATAGAAAAGTTGTCAATAATTATGGGATAGTGTTTTAGAAGAAGGTTACTTTGTGGTTTCGACCCGAACCCATGTCTGTTCAAAGTTTTTTTTGAAGACTCTGCGTTCCCAGAATATCCTGATCCATAGCCATAGCCTGATTGGATATAGTAGTAATGACCATAGGAGTTCCCTTAGGTTTTTTGCATATTGAATCGGAAACCAGAAATATTCTAGCTCACGCCAGAAAGATCTAGTATTTGTATCGGGTTTAACAATATCGTAATCCCATAATTGCACATAACCGCCAACAGATCTTTTCTTTTGCTTAAAGTAGTCATCAAGAGTAGTAGGATACTTAACATACACTTTGGCTTCTGGTTCGTACATGATTTTGCCGCCTTGGTTATGGATGACGGTAGAGATATATGCGTCTTCGACAAGGGTGTCGTGGGGTGGTCTAATGTCCGTTTTGCGCATTGCAAATAAATAGCCGCTTACAGGAAAGAATGGTCGTTTCTTCACAAATGCGCGACCTCTTCCTGGGGAGTTAAGTAAGTCTACATTGCGTTTATGGTGAGCAGCATCTGATAGTAGTCGACCAAAGTAGCCCATCATAGTCTCACGACTGTCGGCAGAAACTGGTCTGCCAGTAACGGCCATCACCTCGGCATCTTCAAAGTGTTTAAGCATTTTAGGGATTGCTGTGGGTTCGTACCAGACGTCACCGTCTCCAAAAATCCAAATATCACCTTTCGCAATATCCATCATCATACCTAGGGCTTTAGGTTTTCCTTCACCTGGGTCTTTTATTCTGACAAGACAGTCCACACAGTCAAGTTCGGTCATCTTCTGCTTTGCGGCAACATATGTTTCTTCGTCAGGGCAGCCTAAAACTAGCTCGTAATCGATATCTAATTTGCCTACAAGGCTTTCGATACATTTAGCAATACTTTTTTCTTCCTTCCAGGCTGTTAGGAGTATTGAGATCATTGATATTTTACTAAGTTAGATATGATAGCAAAGTATTACGACTCTCTGTTTGCAGTTAATACCTCGTAGTCCAGAATAGATTTGAAGGTTACTTCATTTCGGAATATCTCTTTACTATGGAGAGCTAGGTTAATCAATTGTGCATAGCTAAGCCAAATGGTGCCTTGGATCTCTTTATCGGTAACTGCTTCTCTGGGTACTTTATCGTCGATGTGAGCAACAT
>CAYGMI010000034.1:0-2988 GCA_964351125.1 uncultured Candidatus Saccharibacteria bacterium
GTTCTTTCACCACTCAACAGCTAGTAATGCAGAGTGATATTCAAATTGATAAAGCAGTGATGTTTTCTTCCGCACCCTTTATTGAACTCCCAACTGTTGTGAGCTTACTAGGAAATCTTACGGCAACATTCTCTACAGGATTGATTGGTAAGATCATGGCAAATATACCACCGAGTCTAGAGAATCTAGGGAGTATTCAAGACTCTGAACTCGCAAAAGAGGATGACTATTACCAACTAGTTATTAACAAAACCTCTGCCAGAGCGATATCTGAGGCAATTAAATATATAGCCTTCGATTACCATTTCGAAAAATTTGCAAAACCTAATAACTCTAAATACTTAATAGTGGCCGGAAGTAAAGATGCAATAATCTCTCCAGCAACCACCAAAAAGTTTATTGATTTCTTGCCGAACTCAGAATATATTCTATTAGATGGTGTTGGACATGATGAAATTGTGAATAGATTTATAGAACGCAAAGAGCAAGAATTGCTAAATTATCTGGCATAGGAATTAAATGGCAACATACACAAGTATTGATGAATACATAAGTAACCAAACTGAATCTACTCATAAAAGATTAGAGGCAATCAGAAAACTGATCCACAAGATTGAGCCTGAAGCAGCAGAAACCATTAGTTACGGCATTCCTACATTTGATCTGAACGGAAAGCACCTAGTGCACTTTGCAGGGTACAAAAATCATATTGGATTCTATCCTACACCCACAGGACTAGAGGAATTCAAAGAGGATCTAGCCGGATATGAAACTTCTAAAGGCACGGTACAGATACCACATACTGTAGACCTGCCTGTTGATTTAATTACTAAGATAGTTAAGTATAGGGTGTCTCAGGTTAAGTAGTTATCTTGATCCCCAAGGTCCAGTTATATATGCTATCGCCTCAGCTTCGTCTACGCACACCTTGAACAACGAAATTTCCTTACAGTTTTGATCGAAAGTATTTACTTTGCCAGTATCTTCTGCAGCTACCAAAGATCCCCAATAATAGTTAAAGGTGATTCTGGTATAAGTAATATCGGTAAATACAGCTTCTAGATCAGGGTTTTCTTGTTTAAGTTCTGACACTAGTTCCTGAACTCGTTGTTCTCTTTGGTTATATGTATAGGTAATCGCAAACACATTTACGACCGACAATATCATCGCTGCTAATAGTACTACTGCTATGAAGAGCTTCAATATTCTAGACTTAAGCTGCGAAACGGCAACTAAAGTAAATAAGACTAAAATAGGGATAACAGGGATCAAATACCTTCCCGTATCCCAGAAATTATACTGTCCAAACCACGGCCAATAGAAAATAGAAAAGAATGCAACAGGACCGGCAAACCAAAACAGTTTTGTATACGGCTCTGTTCTATTCTTAAACAACATTAAGAATCCATAGAAAGCCAGAACCGTAAGTGCAGCAAATACAAATACATTAACAAGATAGTAACTTGCTGCTAGCATCACCACTATGCCCTCCTGTCCTAAAAAACCTGCTAACTGATCACGATTAGGGTAATACCATAGGTAGCTTTGAACCAACTCTAGTTGAGACATGAACCGTGCACCTATGAATTGAGAGCCTCTGGCTAATTCCTCTGAAGAGGCACTAATATAGAGAGTTCCAAACTCATTCAGATTCTTTATAATCCAAGGGATAAATAGTATTCCCCCAACTACAAATGCAGAAGACTTAGCGAATATATCCTTCCAATTTCTATTTACTAGGATCATTATCCCCGCTCCCGCCAAAATGAATACTGCGGATGGTTTGGTGTATAGAAGCAATGTGACTAGTATCGCTGTGAGTCCCCATATAGCCCTACTCTTTTTCTCTAACAACAAAACATACAATAAACAGGCTGCCAATGCTGCAAAGAACATATCGTTATGAAATACGACCGAACTAACTAATGGCCAAGCTAAGAAGCTAGAAACCAATAAGACAGAATTCGCTACAGCTCTTGATATGTCTAACTTACGAAGCACTGCATCCCAAGCCCAGAACCAAAGCCCAAAAGCTACAATACTTGGGATTCTGTATAAGATTGCCGCTGCTTCGAGTCCGAATATCCCTCTGATTCCGGATACTAGTGCGATATAAGCGGGAGGATACCAAAAATCTAAACTACCTTTTAAGATAGCATCTGCAGACCAAACGTAGTTTTGATAACCATCGGTAAGAAAACTACCTGGTGTGAGGAGCAACAAAGGTAACCTGACCATCACCGCCGAAATGAAGATAACTGTAGAAGCCTTACTGCTTCTAATAAAGTTAAGAGCCTTTTGCTCGATTAATTTTGTAATCTCATGTAGTTTTTTGATCGGTAAGTATACTCATAGGTCGACAAATGCTGCAACAGCTCGGGCGCCTTACGGCGCCCGAGTATGTTCCTAGGTCTAAGCTTGCAGAAAGAACTATTTCTTCGAACTCTTCTTATTCCTAACCATCTCCCATTTGTTCATCACGATCGCTCCCACTCCCCATGAGCTGACGACGAAGTTAAATAGCATTCCAACTATTGGTACAAGCCCAAGCACAAACCCTACGAACCAAACCACTACTGAACCTACCAGTAAAGCTAAAGCTCTTCCTGACTTATCAAACCCAAATTGCTTAAGTAAAATTCTACCTACAAGGTAGTTTGCATAAACATTGCCAAATACCCACGCTACTACTGCAAGCAACATCAATACCCATAAGATTGGGATACCCACTACTGTGAACATCAAGAACAATGCAATAAACGGGCTTAAGAATAGTAACCCTGCACCGACCGCAACCGATTGCCACGACTTCTGCTCCATAGTTATAAGGGTCTGCTCTGTAAACACTGGGAAGAACTTTAGAATTCCGTATCCAGCTAAATACATTCCAAGAGCAAACAAAATTCCAAGTACTGCTGCAACTAGTGTAAGTCCTGCAATTATTGATCCAAATGCTGGGCCTACCATTTCTAGATTAAATCCAGCATC
>CAYGMI010000034.1:3030-13873 GCA_964351125.1 uncultured Candidatus Saccharibacteria bacterium
GATAGATCTTTAGGATTAGAATCAGCATTCTGGACTACAGTCCCTGCAGTAATACTTCTTTTTCCTACCTGCACAGTGTCTGCAGAGATTCCAACATAACCTGCACCAGGAATAAAGATTTCTCCCTGAATATATTCTGAGTTAATGTAGACCTGTCCAGCAAATAACCTCAGATCACCGCCGATGCTTCCGTTTATTACTACATTTCCTGCTGCAATAAATACATCGCCTCCAACATTCCCGTTAATTAATATATTCCCTCCTGCTAGATACACATTGTCAGCCACATCACCATCGATCACAATTTCTTCTGCAGCAGCTACTACGTCGTTACTGACGTCTTCAGTAACTTTATATTTTGAAGCGGCAACATACAGACTTTTTCCACTTTGGTCACTGTCATATGCAGGCACTCCTGTTTGCACCTCTACTGGTGGGTCTTGATATAAGATCGGTACTGCTATTTCGTCTTCTCCTGTAGCAAATACAGGCGTCAGAAAGACAAAAGTAGAAAGTAAAACCGCTAATAACATTAACTTACGGTTCTTCATTTGCACTGGTTAAAAAGTATAAAAAATTATACGCGCTTTAGTATTAGAACTAAAGTAGCTTACTTCTAATTACTTCTAATTTACTTCTAGAAGTAATTAGAAGTAAAATGGTATTGTAGACAGATGGAAACAAAAGACCTTAAACATATAATAAATAATGGTGAATCTCAGACAGTGGAGTTTAAAGAGAGGTGGCCGGCTAATAGTGCCATTAGTAAGGTTATCTGTAGTTTTGCTAATACGTCAGGTGGAGTGCTCACCATTGGGGTAGACGATGGGGGGAAGGTAGTGGGGCTATCTAAAGAACATTTGGATGTGTTGCAAAAAAGAGTGAGCGAATCGAATAAGGCAGTGTCTCCTACTCCCCTAATCTCTATTACTGATCATTCCATCGACGATAAACGCGTCATAGCTGTAGAAGTCAAAAAAGCATATGACCAGGGATATCATACATACGAGGGAGCAATCTATGTCAGGGTTGGTAGTACAACTCAAAGACTAGATGGAGCAACTCAACTTGATTACCTCAGACAAAAACAGATTCTCTCCTTTGATGAGACTCTCACAGAACATGCCACAATCGAAGATATTGATGCAAAAAAGATTGCTACCTACCTGGAGATGCGAGGCAATAATGACTATTTGCAGGATCACACAGTTAAAGAATTCTTACTAACTAATAATCTGGCTAGAGCTGAAGATTCAGAGTTCCATATTAAGAACTCCGCCCTGCTTCTGTTCGGAAAGGAACCTATTAAGTTTATACCTCAAGCAGAAATAAAGCTTGTCCAATTTGCAGGATCTGACCCTGTGGACATTCTTGATTATAAGTTGCTTAAAGAGGATCTCGTTAATGCAATCCAAAACTCGATTCAATTCATTCGAGCCAAAATGAGTAAAAGCGTTCAAATTACAGGTAATGCTAAGCGTGAAGAAGTGTATGAGTATCCACTAAGCGTAATCAGAGAAACACTTGTTAATGCTTTGGTACATAGGGACTACTTTAGTAAAGATTCTGTGCAAATATCGATGTTCACCAACAGACTAGAAGTGACTAGCCCAGGGGCTCTCCCTACTGAACTGGCCAAAGGTCTGTTCGGTAGCCTATCCGTTCAAAGAAACCCTATAACCTATCGCATACTACGTGATATTGGGTTTGTGGAAGGCCTCGGAACTGGAGTGCCAAGAATCAGAAACGAGATGAAGAAAGCAGGATTGCCAGACCCAGAGTTCGTATTCACGGAGCACTTTACAAGAATAGTTCTGTTTAACAATAAAGAGAAATCTGAACAAAAAATTCAAGTAGAAAAGAAAGCTGAAATTGTAGAGAAACTTAATGAGAGACAACTTAAGGCTCTAGAATACTTAAAAACTCACGAAAAACTCAAAGCCAAAAAGTACTCCGACATAAATGAAGTCTCTTATGCGACAGCCGTAAACGAGATAAATATGATGGTAAACCTGAACCTTCTGGAAAAAGTAGGTGCCTATCGCGGTGCTTACTATATTCTTAAGAAATAGTATATATCAATGCTATAATTAAGCATTGAAAACAAAATATCCTGCAAGGAGTTTTTCAGGTGAATGAGTTTAGAATTGATCCCAGAATCGCTTTTATACTTAGTGAAAACGAAGCCTTTAGGCTTCAAGGTATTGTTCCCGTACAACCAGAATGGTTAGGTCTAACTTCTGAAGAAGTTACTGCAGCAAACGTGCCTGTAAAAGTAGCAATAAATGAGATGTTGATCGCACGTACTCGCAAGTATATGACTTGGAAGCACCTAGACTTAAGATTCATTACCCCATCGTTTGATAACAACTTCTCTACTTACGATGTAATCGCCGCGATTCTGCCTAGTTACCAGTATTTGGATCAGGCAGGACTAGATTTCCTTTGTTTAAAAGACGAAGGCTCTATACCTTTAGGCATGATGCTCAAAAATCTTGGCAATCAATCCTTAATGCGGAACTTGCTTGAGTTCGACTTTGATGCTCAAAGACTAGCAATAGCCTTTAAAGCAAAGCTCTTACAAGAAGCCAAGCAGTCCAAAGGAATGCTTACAGGTGCTTTCGTACTAAAGCGACCAAATGTCCAACTACTCAACGAGGCCATCATATACGAAGAGCTGAGAGTCATTGCTGGTCCTAAAGGACTCTTCGTAAGTGTGATCTTCGAGAGAGACGAACATAAAATGTATGTTCCTTTCTTTTGGAGTCCCGAAGGAGTAAATACTTCTTGCTTATGGGGCAGTCACCAAATCACTTTCGCTTTTGATGTAATGCTTGCTGGAATTTGGCGAGATCTACACGTGGTAAAAGAGAAAACCCTATCTCAGGAATCATTTGGTACAGGGGCAAGATCAAAGACTGCAGCAAGTAAGCAAGGTGACAAGAACATAGTCACCATCCCTAGAAGGGTATACCGCAAGGAATGGGTGAGAACTCAACCTCCAACAGCAAGCAGTGGTCCAAGATCTGCTCATCTAGTAACTGCAAGTTATCCCTATGTCGGAGATCACTTCCCCGACGAGGCGGCAATTGCTAGAGCGAATGAATGGGGATGGCCAGAGCCTCCTGAGGGACATACTTTTAGAGTCCCCCACAAGCGTGGAGAAGGTGACGTCGACGAGTCTGCTAAAAAGCTGCGCTGGCGGGGTCACGATGTAGTTAACATGGTGATGTCACTACGAAAATAATGTTTTCAAAAGGAGATGGTATGTTTTACCATCTCCTTTTTACTGCCGTCCGATAACTTGCTATTGTTTAACAGTTATAAACTGCCCATGAAAATAAGATACATCTACTTAGCAGGAATCGCATTCGTAATGTGGATATCGTTTATTGGATTTTTAGCTTACGATATCTATCGCGGCTTTGGCAGTGATATTGGGATTGTAGAATCTTTAAAACAAAGTGGACTAGCCAGAGGTATGTTCTACGATATTGGATTGTTGTCTACGGTACTAGCTTATTGGATTGCTTTCGAAACAAAGATCAAAGTAAGATGGCCCTTCTCTATTGCTACACTGTTCATGGGAAGTTTAGCCTTTCTTCCTTACCTCACCCTTTACCTAATCGATAAGGATAAAAAATCTAGGAACTAATAAGCTCTCTAGTGGCACTTGTATGCTGCTAGTAAATGTGAAAGTATATTAGATATTATAAGTAACCACATGTTAGTTAAAAACTCCCTAAGCTGGCTGATTTTAGCCGTATTATTAATTTCTCCTCTAGTTGTCGCACCTGCAGTGGTTCACGCCTGTAGTTGTTTACCTGGAGATACAGATAGTTACTTTAAAGACGCTGAATATGTTTTTAAAGGAAAAGCTGCTTCGCTGGACTTAGCAGAAGGAGAAGATGCAATTACTGGCGCAGGAACAAATGTAATTACTTTTGATAACGTAAAGCTATACAAAGGTGAAAGTGCAAGCGAATCAATAGAGGTTTCGACAACCAGCCAATCTGCTTCTTGTGGAGTAAACTTTGAAGAGGGCAAAACCTATATGGTATATGCCTCTGAATCTGATGGTGTATTAAGTACATTCCTATGCAGTGGAACCACAGAACTAACTTCTCAGAACTCAAGCCTAGAAAACGAAGTGATGGAGTTAGCGGATGGAAAAGATAGCCTAGTTGCTGATCCTTACTACGAACAACCTTCAGAAAGAGAAGTGAATATTGAAAAGATCTTGAACGCTCATCTGAACACAATTAGAACTGTCAGCTCATCTAACTTGCTGTTCTCGATTATTAATACAGTTCTTCTCTTGTTTGTATTGATAGCTCTAGGACTAATTCTAAGACCTCATACAATGTCTGCAGAGGCACCAAAGAAAATGAAGTCTAAAGAAGATATGAAGTAGTTGTTAGTAAGTAGCTTAGTAGGCGGCTCCGAACGGAGCCGCCTTTGCGTTCTAGCTATATAATAATCTCAATATTGACTATAAGATAAACCCGGAACTATAATGCCCCACGCTCAACCATGAGCAGTTAACAATCAAAAAAGGAGTTGTATAACGATGCAAATAGGAATTAATGGTACCAGCAAAGCACGCAACGCAGAAGGCACCGCATATACGTTAAAGATCCCACCTACAGAAGAAAACCCCGAAGGCGTAAAAGTTGATTTCATCGAGATTCTACGCCCTGGTTGGGCAGATACCTTTGGTGAATATACTGTCGTAAAGCTAGACAGTGCAACTGGTGCAGATATTATCTCTAATACTGCGACATCCGGTATTTTCATTGGCGATAAGGTTAGCTGGGACGAGATGACATGGTACTCATGGGATAGTGGCGTAGAGAAGATTCTCCGCCACCTTACCGAGCAAAAGCTAGAAAGTAGCATCGAAGAATTCAACAAATGGGTTAGAGAAAATAGCCCTGAAGCCATCGAAGAGTAATACTTTCTGGCAATCAAGGGGATAGCTTACTATATGCTGCCCCTTTTTTACGTCTAGTTAAATTCTATCGAGTTAAGTATTTGCTGTGAGTCTTGTACAGATTGGGGGTACTTGGAACTGGCATAGCTATCGACCATAAACTCCCTCTCTCCATTAACAATAATAACTACTGATTGAGTAGACTCTGCAGCAGTAACATCGAAAGCATATCCAATAGAATTACCGACTCTAACATTCACTAGATTCTGCAGATTCTCTGACCCAACCTTTTCTCGTACTCTTTCTAAAGTCTCTTCCAATGTGCCCGTAGCTTCTTTAGATCTGATATAAACTACATTTTCTTGTATACAGCCTGCTCCACATTGCTTCTCCGTAAGCGCATATGGCAAGTAGCCAATGTAAATTCCTGCTTCGTACTCTCCAACTATTGTACTGTTAGCATCAGAGTCTAGTTCACCAAAAATCCAACTATATTCTTCTCCATTGACCTCAGTTATATGTGGCTCTTCTGCAGGTGGTATTAATACTGAAATTTGACCTTCTAGTAATTCAAGTCTAAGCCAACCCGCTAGGTCAGGTGCAGTACTATCTGTAGTACTATCGGTGTTTTCTGAATCTTCTGGGTCTAATTCATTTTCGATGGGATCCTTGTCCACATCTGAATCGGTAGAGACTTGATTACTATCAGGAGAAGGACTGTTTATTGAATCTGCCTGATCGTTAATTGTCTGGTTGATAAACAACAGTCCAACTGCTGTGCCAGCAATAACGACTACTACAATACTAAAAATCAAGAGTCCACGAAAAATCCTCTTTTCTAAAAATCCTATTTGATCTGCTTTTTCTAGAGCAACTGTATTATTGATTATCTGCTCTTGTTGCCTGTCTAACTGAGGTAAGTTATTGTTTAGCGGATCGTATGCCATAAATCATTCTAAAGTTAACTAGTTACTAAGGCAACTAGTCGAACCTAAGCTGTAAGTACTTTATTTTGTCACCCTTCTGTCGGTGCTTTGTCTCGAAAGTCGTCTGTATTTTTAAGACTGAATTATCTGTATCTGCTGGAATATCTTCTATCTGATTTAACAAGTTGCCGCCAGCTAAAGCTGCCTGCTCGAGAGCATATTCAAACAGATTAGTACTATCCGTTTTAAGATGAAGCAGCCCACCATGTTTAAGTAATTTCTTATACATTTCTAAGAATCTTAGATCTACCAGCCTTTTCTTTGCGAATCTCTCTTTTAGAAAAGGATCAGGAAAAGTTAGCCAAATCTCATTAATTGATTGCTCAGGGAAGCTATCAAGAATGGTCTCAATAAACATGCGCACGAATAACACATTCTGCATTTCTTCTTTGGCTGCAGTTTTAGCGGCTTTCCATAGTCTTTCACCCTGTATGTCTATTCCTATATGCCCCACTTTTTCTGACATTCTTGATAATTCAAGGGTATATTCCGCCTTGCCACAACCAAGCTCCACTACTATTCGCGGCCAACTAGAGAGGAATTCTTGTAATTTTCTTTTGAACTGCGGATCAGTATATTCAAGTCCGTAATCAGAAGCAGAAAATTCTGCAAATTTTTCTAACTTTGAAGTCATTCTAGATTATAGCTTAGAAGATCTTTCTACCCACTTGTAGCCCAAGAGTTGTGGCAGCATTACCACCCTGAACTACTATCTCTAAAAGTCTGTAGGAGTCAAGCCCAGAGCTTCCAATTACTAGTGCAGCTTCACCATCAGGCACATCTTTTAAAGTTAAATAACAAGTCAGCTCACCAACTCTAGTAGATATTTTCTTACCAGCAGTAAATTGTATTTCATTTGGGGTCACCGTAGTTTTGCAGTTCCCAAAGGAATCTATCCACCATACAGTCATTGGAGCATCAGGAATTCTTTCGATTGGCAAGGTTGTACTAGGTACACTCTCACCTGCAATTATCCATTTAGTTAAGTGGGGCAAAAATTCGTAGCTCCTGAACTGACTCGCCTTGATTCTAGCTTGTTGATGTTCGCTAATGCCATGCTTAGTACCAAGCTTAGACAACACCTCTGACATATCAAGTAATTCCACACTTTCTATTAACTTAAATTTCTTTACAAGCGAGAATACGAACCCATCTAGAGTCGCTACTACCAAAGTGTCTTTATAAAAAAAGTAAGCAAATGGACTTCCGTTCTCGCGCTTGCCTTCACCACCTTGTCTTGGAGCAACGTTCACAATCACAGCACCGAGATGCCCCATGCCCGCATCCAACATATCTACAAGGTTACCAGACGCCTCAATGTCTGACTTTGCACCAATCAGGTGAACAGGGGAATCTAGCAGAGAAGAAAGCCTCGCAGCTATTCTAGCCATCGAATTATCGTCTCTACTATCGTTTATTAGTGTTATAAACATTACTGGGCAGTATTATCTTGAATTAATTTTAGAACTAGTTCTGGATAATTATATCGATGATCGGCAGCGATTTGTTCAACAAAATCGTATTCTATATTTTTTAGGAATTCTTTTAGCTGCTCAGAGCTTCCGTGAGGATCGTCGTCATTATGTACGAAGATCTTCTTAAAACTCGTAGGCTTTAGTACTTCGTAATATTTCTCTTTATCTGCTACATCCAAATCTTTAGCACCTACTCCCATAAATATACCCAGATTAGGCTCTCTCCCTATTGCATCTATCAGTTGAATACCGATATAACCGCCAATCGATTTAGTGATCAAAATATAATCTTGATCTCCTATTGCTGTTTTTATTTCTGGCAATTCATATCTGTAATCGAAAACTTGGTTGGGGTCGTGCCAATGCATCCATTCATGCGCATAGACATCTAAGTTTGCAGAAACAAGCAGGTCACGTATGGACTGCATCTCTTCTCTATTATTGTATGAATAACCTGGGAGTAATATTACTTTCATGGACAGTTTTAAGCTGATATAGTCTATCATGGCAGATATCAAGACACGCAAAAAAGATCATATAAACATCGTACTAGATAAACAGATAGAACCTCAAGAGTCATCTTTTGACAAGTATACTCTTCCCTACAATGCTTTACCCGAGATAGATTTTGCAGAAATTGACACACAGGTTAATTTCTTAGGGTGGGATATCAGCTTTCCTTTCCTTATCTCCTCTATGACCGGTGGAGAAGAACACGGCAGAACTATCAACGAAAATGTTGCTAAAGCCTGTGAGATTGAACACATACCTTTCGGACTAGGGTCAATGAGAGTAATAAATAAGTATCCAGAAACTATCAACACATTCGACGTAAAATCTTTTGCCCCTTCTGTACCAATGCTCGCGAATGTCGGGCTGGTGCAACTCAACTATGGTTTTACCGAAAAAGAGTTTTTAAATATCATAGACTCCGTAAAAGCAGACGGACTCTTTATTCACGTAAATCACATGCAAGAAGTTGTACAGCCTGAAGGTGATACTAATTTTGCCGGACTGATTCCTAAGCTGGAGAAAATTCTAAAATATATAGATGTGCCAGTAATCGTCAAGGAAGTAGGTCATGGTCTAGATGTGGATAGCGTAAGAAGACTAAGGGATATCGGTATTAAAATAGTTGATGTAGCTGGGATGGGTGGAAGCTCGTGGACATGGATAGAAGGTTACCGCCAACATGACTACACAGACACTGACGAAAACCTCGGGTACCTTACTCGTGCGTTTGGAATCCCAACAGATAAGTGTATTATAGACATTAGGTCAAATATCGATCTAGATGGGATTCAAGTAATAGCAGGTGGAGGTGTCAGAAACGGCGTTCATATCGCTAAAGCATTAATGTTGGGAGCTGACTATACAACTGCAGCTAAACCTTTCTTAAAAGCAGCCATGGAGTCCCCAGAAGCAGTTTTGAAAGTAATTCAGACCATGCGACAAGGTCTGAAAGCTACAATGTTTGCCGTGGGTGCAGCAAACATTGCAGAACTTTCTAAGTACAAGTTGATTAAAGAATAGATTATTTAGCTGCTTCAAACATCTCACTTACCTTATCCCAGTTCACAACATTCCACCATGCCTGAATGTATTCAGGACGGCGATTCTGATTCTTTAAGTAGTAGGCATGTTCCCAAACATCCAGCCCTAGAATTGGTTTGTGACCATGCATTAGAGGGTTATCTTGGTTTGGCATTCCGTGAAGGTGCAAATCACCTTGTTCGTTAACTGCCAACCATGCCCAACCCGAACCAAATACTCCTGAGGCTGTATTTGTGAAGGTTTCTTTAAAATCAGCAAAGCTACCAAAAGACTTATTTATCGTCTCTAGAAGCTCGCCTGTCGGCTCGCCTCCGCCATTCGATGACATAGTCTGCCAGAACAGAGTATGGTTGTAGTATCCACCTCCATTATTCCTAACTGCAGTTCTGAAATCTTCTGGAATAGAATCTAGGTCCATCAATAGTTCTTCGATACTTTTATCTGCAAATTCTGTTCCTTCCACTGCGGCATTCAGTTTAGATGTATATCCCATGTAGTGTTTCTCGTAATGAACATCCATCGTGGATTGATCGATATGAGGTTCTAGAGCATCTTTTGCATAGGGAAGTTCTATAGCTTCGAACATAGTTAGTTTTCTAATAAATAAGATTACTTAACTGCGTCTAGCAGTGTATTTACCATTCTATCAGCATGTTTATTTTTTTCACGGCGAACGTGTGCAAAAGTTACTTCCTCAAATTTTGCCTTTAGTGCATTTACTTTCTCGCTAAGGGGTTTTAGGTCTGGGCTCTTTACTCTATATGCACCGTTCACTTGCATCACTACCAATTCGCTGTCTAAATTGCATAGTAACTTCTTAACTTTATTAGCTATAGCTAGTTCGAGCCCAAGAATAAGCGCCTCGTATTCGGCCTTATTATTTGTGGCTTCTCCGATATATTCTCCAGTAAAATCAACTAATCGACCTTCAGAGTCGAATAAAAAAGCACCTGTGGCAGAGGGCCCAGGATTACCTCTAGCTCCGCCATCTGTAAAAAGAGTATGTTGTTCTGTCATGTTTGAGTAGCTAACCATCAATTAATCTATTATAATTCTAGCGTATCTCTTACGATCTATAAATGAGAAAGATAATAACAACTGGACTAATTCTGTTTTTTGGTGCGCTATTCATGGTTTCGCCCATTGCTGCACAGTTAGATGTGGAGCCTGTTCAATTACCTGATGGTACTTTAGTAGTGCCTGACGAGACTAGCGGTGAAATACTAGGAGGCACAGACTCAGGAAATGAAGAGGAAGTTCAGACAACTGAAGACAACAATGACTTCGTCTCAGGTATAGCAGTTGGAGCAGCAGTAGGATTTGTTGGCGGAGCAATTATTGCTTGGTTTCTAAAACCCTCAGACTATTAATTCTTAGCTAGCTGAGCAACAACTTCTTTTAATTGGTTCTTAGAATAAGCGGTCTTTACTGATTGCCTAGAAAAGTTCCACCACAACTTTTCTAAGGGGCTCAATAGCTTTGTCTCTACACCCATTCCAATCTGAAAAGTGATCGAATTCTCTAGAATTTCTGCCGGAATAATTTTCGGGATTTTGGCAATAAATGCATCTTCCGAGATGTAAGACTGAACAACCAAAATTCGTTTACTTGATTTCTGCTGGAATCTATTTAACATTTCTACCGTTTCAGTACCTACCTCCCCTCTCCATAGCTCTGTAGTAACCACTAAGGCATCGTATCTTGCGGTATTCAAGACTTGCTTCTGAGATATATCTACGACAGTAAGTTCACAGTTCAACTTACGCCTAATATGTTCGCCAAGGTACCTAGATATCTCTGGGAGGTTTTCTGCAGCCACAGATTTGCGACTATCTATTGCTAGTAATACATTCATTATTTTTTATTATTCCACCCTACTACTGACCACAGCGCTA
>CAYGMI010000035.1:0-12842 GCA_964351125.1 uncultured Candidatus Saccharibacteria bacterium
CTTCCCGTCCAAACTTTCTGGCGATGTAACCCGGAATGTATTCCATTGGACCAGGTCTATATGCAGCAGCCATAAAGATTAAGTCTTCTAGCTCTGTTGGTTTTAAATCTCGTAGATAACGCTTCATCCCGTCAGATTCAAATTGGAAAATGGCAGTTGTGTTTCCTTCTTGGAAGATTTTGAAAGTCTTAGGATCATCTAGAGGGATCTGGTCTATATCTATCTTTTCTTGCCTAGCAAACTCAATCTGAGTGATTGTATTGCTAATAATAGTCAGGTTAGATAGTCCCAGAAAATCGAACTTCATTAAACCTAGATACTCTATTTCTCCACCTTCAAATTGGGTCACTTTCTTTATGCCACCTTTAGATTCTAGCTGGACTGGTACATAGTCAGTGATTGGGGTTGGAGTAATCAAATATCCACAAGCATGTGTAGAGACATGCCTTGCAACTTCATTTAGCTTAGAAACATATCCCGCTAATTCTTGTAGTCTTGGATCTGCGTTGACGATATTGGCGAATTCTGGGACTTCATCCATCATTTTCTCGATGGTGTGGACGCGTCCAAATTTGACTATCACCATTTTCGAGAGCTTGTCGGCAATACCAAGATCGATACCCATAACTCTAGCTACATCTCTAATTGCTGCTTTTGTCTTTAGTTTACCGAAAGTACCAATGTGAGCAGTGCTATCTGCTCCATATTTATTAGAAGCATATTCGAAAAGCTCGTCTCGTCTATCATCTTGAAAGTCTATGTCAAAATCGGGTGGAGATGGCCTTTCAGGGTTTAGAAACCTCTCAAAAATAAGATCGTAGGTAAAGGGATCAAGATTCGTGATTTCAAGACAATAAGCTACAACACTACCTGCTCCTGAACCTCGTCCTGGCCCGACTAAAATGCCATTTTGTTTTGCCCATTTTACGTAGTCCTCCACAACCAAAAAGTAGTCGTCATATCCTTTATTGTGTATGACTTCTAGCTCGTAATCGATTCTCTCCTGGATTTTAGGAGTTATCTCACCATAGCGCTTTTTTGCTCCTGCTATAGAGTTTTCGTAAAGTGTTTTCTTTACTTCGGATTCATTATTTGTCGGATCAAAGCGAGGTTGTACACGTTCAAACTTTATAGAATAGTTTTCTACGCTGTCGGCGAGTTTCTGAGTGTTCTCGATAGCTTCTGGCATATCACTGAATAATTCAGCCATTTCTGCTCCGCTTTTAAGATAGAATTCTGTCGATCCATATTGACGACGATCAGGATCATCTAGGCGCTTCCCATCGCTAATACACCAAACTATTTCTTGTACCTTATGATCTTCTTTATCGATGTAGTGAGTGTCGCATGTGGCTACCACTGGCAAATCTAGCTCCTTGGCAATTTCTACTTGAGTAGGGATAAGTTGTTCTGATTCTGGGATGCCGTTTCGCTGTACTTCTATATAAACATCCGAAACATTCTTTTGCAGAAACTTGATCCAATCTACTGCCTCGTCTCTTTTTCCGGAAAGAAGATATCGATTAAAGTTGCTTGAGAGACAGCCACTAAGCGCAATTAACCCTTCTCCGTACTGTTCTATCAGCTCTCTATCCACTCGAGGTTTATAATAGAATCCTTCAGTTTGGCCTAAGGAGGTCATCTTCAGAAGATTGTGATAGCCAATCTTATTTTTAGCTAGGAGAGTTAAGTGGTACCTTTGGTTGTCTATACCTGTCTCTTTATCGAGTCTTGATCGATTTGATACGTAGACTTCGCATCCAATGATAGGTTTAATTCCCAAATTGTTGCAGGCATCCCAAAATTCAAATGAACCATACATTACCCCATGATCTGTGATTGCACATGCAGACATGCCGAGTTCAGACACTTTGTTGGTAAGTGCCTTTATTTTTGCAACACCATCAAGCAATGAATACTCGGTGTGAACATGTAAGTGTACGAAATTGGGTTCTGCCATAGCTCGAAGTTGATCGTATTCTAGCAACTTCGCCAAGCTTTAGAATAGGAAATTTACTACCTAGCAAATGGAGAGCTTAGAGTCTCTGCAGGGAAAGCGATTTTATAAAGATGATAGTCTCCGTATGAAGAGTGTGATTCTAGGTTTGGAAATTTAAAAGTATTTGTTACAAAGACTAATGGCGTTTCCCTTTCTGCAAGTTTAGGTTCTATTTTTGCGAGAGCTCCTGTAGTAAGGTACGCATAGACCACATCATAGTCAGACATGTCTATATCGTACATATCCTGCCACATAAACTTAGTATTCTCATCTCTGATGCTTAGTAGTTTAGTTAGAGATAGTAAGAACGGATTGGTTTCTACTCCATGTGCTTCTGTGAATCCCATTTTTCTAGCAGCCATTACCACTCTGCCATCTCCAGAGCCTAGATCGAGAAACTTTCTATCTGTAGGATCGATTTCGAGATCCTGAAGTAGTTGAATCAGCTTTCTACCCGAAGAAGGTACGAAAGGTACGCCTAGTATATTCTGAATCAATAGATAAAAAGTTAATCCAAACAACAAGAAGAATAATCCTGTTAATACGAAAAAAATGATTGTCTGTTCCATAGATAAATATATACCGATATTGCTTAGGTTGCTAGTAGTTTAATTAGCTGTTGGTCTTACGCATGTGATCTACAGATTTCTTGATTAGCTCCCTCAATACCTTCTCATCAATGTCTGAAAGGCGTTTTATATATAGGCACGACTTTCCCGTTGAGTGCTTTCCAAGATCATTCATTAGATCATCGTAGTCATCAAACCCTGACATAATGTATAGCGTGATGTTCTGCTTTCTAGGTGAGAATCCCAATAGCATCCAATCCCCTTCCTGCCCGCTGGCGTATTTATAGTGATAACTGCCGTAGCCAACAATTGAGCTACCCCACATTTTTCCCTTTTCTCCAGAAATCTCTTCCATCATCTTATGAATCCTTAGCACGTCATCTTTACGCTTCTCATCAGTCTGATTAAGAAATTCCATCACATCTGAGTCTGTTTGTTTTGTTTTTAATTCGTAAGCCATACTATCTCGTTAAAGCTATATACCAAACTCTACTTCTTCATCGAAGTCAGGATACTCCGCATCTGCGTCTATTTCGTCTGCAATAGAGTCAACCTCATCTGCAATTTCTCCTGTCTGATCATCGGAGATATTTTCTGTGTTGTCCGTCTGAGTGGTTGTAGTTGTTTGAGTCGTAGTTGTATCCGTTGTAGTGCGTGATCCATCGCTGATGCCTAATAGTTCTCTTCCCTGTGGTGTTAGTAGAAAGAAAATCGATGCTGCGGCAACTATTAACGCTACTATGATTAAGAATATAACAATTTTGAATTTATTGTCTCCGCTTGAATCCATCGACTGCATTACCTTAGCACTAGCCTCTGGTGTGGCTGGGGAATCAGCAATATTGTCTTCTGTTGTCATAGCTGTCTCTTGTAATGGAATAACAGTTGGAGCTGTAGGTGTAGGTGCAGCAGGAACAGGCTCGATAGCTGCTTCTTCGGTCTCTGGTGCAGCTACGGCCTTAGCCTCTGAATCTGGTTTAGGTGTATCCTCCGTTGGAAGCTCTGGTAAGTCAGCTGATTTGTCTTTTGTCTCGTCCATGTTGTTCGTTATAACTAATTAGGTAAACTGCTTGTTAGGCTTCTCAGCTCTGGAACAATAGTAGATTTTATAAAGCTTTTCTTTTCTCTGAGTATGGCACGCATTTGACCTAACAGTTCTTTTGCTGTGTTGAGATTGGCCTTTAGGGTGGCAGTGTCATCGCAAGCAATTGATTGTGATTCTCTTAATAGCTCAACCATTTCTGCCTGTACTCTACTTAAGTCACTAAGCATGTCTGCCAATTCAACTAAGTATCCTTCTAGCACTGTGGTGTCAATGGAAGCTGCTTTTAATAGCTCGATTGCATTCTGCATTTTTGTGCCAATTTCACGATATTTGCTCACTACTCTGGCATGATTTGCATCATAGAACTCGACCCTGGCTGACATATTATCTAGAATCTTATCGCATCTCTCTTGCCCTCTTAGCGCTTGTATCTCTGCTATCTTATCTTCACGTTCTTCTTTAGTCATTCTGGTTGTGCTTTGTTCTCTGAGTCTTTGAACTCTTGTAGAAGTCGTTCCAGATGAGTTAGTTACTTCGAGGACATCACCGAATGCAAACACGGGGATTGATCCAATCACCATAAACCCTAGCAGGCTCAATACTATTAGTTTGGATTTAGCTTTCATTTAATATTTGTAATAACTTAAGTTGCTACTTCTAGAGTAGGTTCTGTGTTGGCTGATCCGTCGCCACCGCCAAAGGGTGATTTATCCATATCTGTAGCTTTTGGCTGTTCTATAGGCGGTGCTGGAGTCTCTGAGAATGATGATGTTGGAACAGGGGCTTCTGTAGGTATAGTAATCTGATTGACCTCTTGTGTTTTGTCTTCTTGTACTTCTACTTGTGCTGGAGAAGCTTCAATTGATTGCAGAACTTCTTTTTCTATCTCTGGGGCTGGGCTAGCTTGCGGTGAGAAAGTGCTATCTTTTAGCTCTTCTTTGTCTATTTCTGCAATGAAGTACTCCAATTCTTTTAATTTCTCTTCACTAAAGTTGTTTTCCTTTTTTGCTAGTCTGAGAGTAAGTTCAAAATATCTTTGAATTGCAGCTAAGTAGACGTCCTCTTGAATTCCTTGTGATAGCTGTTGCTTTACCATATTTATAGCATTTTGTTGTTTGGTACCGTCTTTCTTTAGGTTGACCTTGGTTTCTTCGCTTTCTGAAAGCAAATCAATCATATCGTTAACAGAATGAGCCTTTACAAGATTTAGAGACTCTTCCAGTTGTTCGGCAGATACTTGCGAACCTAATTCAGCTATATAATCGGTGAAAAGTTTTTTTACTTTCTCTTCGCTAAAAATTGCCATAGTTTTATAGACCAGCAAATATTCCAAGCAAACCAACAATACCGACTCCAAGTGATTCCGCAAACACTCCATTTACCTCTGCCAGAGGCAGTTGTGTTACTACATCTAGTCCCGCCTCAATCATTCCTCTACCTGCACTTTGTTCAGACATATTCGTTCAATAATATGTTATATACTCTCATAATCAATAAATCATGCCAAGGGTACATGCTCAATTGCGCTCTGTTGCTCTCTCTTAGATAAGAATACGTAAGCGTTAACTCCAATTAAGAGACCTCCGATAAAAATAGTCACCAAGATAAAACTTGTGTGTCCATTTGGTTGGTTGGATGAGGTTGCTCCTAAAATTTGAGGTTTAGGTACATCTCCGTCAAAGAAAAATATTATATGAGTCTGACCAGGTCTGGTAGGACTTATCCTCACTAGTTTTCGATTGGGAGTAGTTAATTCGAATTTGGAATCTACAGAAGATGATTCTACTGTTACAGTATATACATCTGAGCATACTGCTGCTCCCCAGTATCCGTTCATGTCAGAGGTTACGAATACGTCTGGGTAATTTATGTCTTCAGGGCTGAGTCTTATTTGTACTCCAGAAATAAAAAAATCACTATCACTGCGTTTACTATCTCTGTCTAGGTCGATCAAGGTGTATCCTGAGATCTTTCCTTCGCAGTCAGGTTGAGCTTCGATATCTTGAGCAGAAGCTCCTAAAACAAGCAATAGAAAGACTACCAGACAGACCGGAAGTACGAGTAGCTTACTTGTTCCTCTCGTTTCTAACAAAGAAGAAAGTTCCTAATGTTAGAAATAGTATAAACATTACTGAGATAACTGCAACGTCAACCAGTATCGGGTTGATAGTTACGAATTCTCTTTCGGGGGAGCCTAAGTAGAACAAGTGCCTAGTAAAATCTACAGCATAGGTCATTGGTGCAATTCTAGAAAGCACCAGCAACACTGCTGGAAGATCCTTTATAGGAGTAAACACTCCAGCTAAGAATAGCTGAGGAAAGAACACCAAAGGGAATACTTGGTTCACTGACTTCTGATCGTTTAAGTTTGCCATCACCAGCACTCCAAATGCTCCTCCAAAAATTGCAGATACTATCATCGCTGGAATCAGTAATGCGACTTGAGGTAGTCCGAATTCAACTCCGAGAATTGCTCCAAATATGATTACTCCGAAACCTTGAAAGAAAGATACGAGTGTTTCTCCAATGATTTTACCTATTACAATTGAATATCTTGATATTGGAGAGATAAACATCTCTTGGGCAAAATCGTTTTCGCGATCTGCAACTAAAGAGACTATTCCACTAGCTGTAGATTGAAAAATTACCTGAGCAATAACACCTGTAAAAGTAAATGTGAGAAAGTTGAAAGGCAACCCTTCACCCACATTTGACTGCAGGCTGTTTCCGAGCACACCAATAAACAATACAGGAAAAATGAATGTAAAAACCAACCTCTGTTTATCTCTAAGTAGCTTTATGAAGTCCCTAAATCCGATTGTAATGATGGCATTGATTTCTTTACGCATGTTTCTCCTTTTCCTGGGTATCTTTTTTTATAGTTTCAAGGTAGGCATCTTCTAGAGAAGGGATGTGAATCTCTAGTCTATTGAGTTCTGTGTCTACCTTTTTAATGAGTTCTTGAGCATGTTTTCCGTCCCCCTCTAAATCTATCTTGAGGTAGTTATCTACTTTGTTAAACTTGATATTCTTTGATTTAAGCTCTGTAGTTAGTTTTTCCATGCTGTCTGCTGCCATGATTACATGCTCATCTACAAGATCTTGCTTGATTTTGGCAGGTGCTCCCATAGACACTATATTGCCTTCGTCAATTATAGCTAGTCTATCGACATTCTCAGCTTCTTCTAGATAGTGAGTGGTAAGGAAAATTGTAGTGTTTTGGACTTTTCTAGCTTCGAGCAAGTATTCCCACAGTCCTCTCCTACTAGCAGGATCCAGGCCGGTTGTAGGCTCATCTAAAAACAGTATCTTGGGACTATGAATCAGACTTCTAAGTATTTCTAGCTTACGCTTCATCCCCCCAGAGAAAGTCTTAACTGGTTTAGACATCTCTTGTTTAATTCCCAAGAGTTCAGCAAGGCTCATGACTTTCTCTTTGTATTCTTTTGCCATTCCTCCAAAAGTAGGCCTGAATGGATATACACCATAAAGCACTGCATGAAATCTAATATTCTCTTCTGCGCTAAGGTTCTCGTCTAGGCTTGGGTTCTGAAAGATAATTCCAATATTAGATCTGACTTCCTGTGATTGCTTTTCTACGTCATAGCCAGCAACCTTAACTTCGCCTGATGTCTTCGAAAGTAGTGTAGTGATTATAGATATTGTTGTGGTTTTTCCTGCACCATTCGGCCCTAGAAACGCAAAAAATTCGCCTTCCTCAACATTAAAGCTAATGTTGTCGACTGCGTCTCTCTTTGATTTCTTGTACTTTTTTACAAGGTCTTTTACCTCAATTATTTTGGCCACCAGGGATTATACATAAAAAGTTGAAAGGAGGTCATGAAACGCTTCCATGACCTCCTAAAAAAAGGAGTTTTGGTCCAAACTTTTATAGTCATGGACCCAACAAGTTGTACATTCAAGTACTTTATACCATCCCGTAGGAGATACAGCAGGATTTTACGATTGATTCACTGGAAAGTCAATAAAACTAGATCAATTGGGCGACTACTAGTATTGCGTACAGTGAATACATTACTATCAGTGCAACTCCCAGACGTTTAGTAATCTTATACTTTTCGAATGTGAGAAGTACCAGAACTGCAATGGTTACAATAATTAGTAACAATACTGAGGTGGACACGTTGGCATCATCGATATAGGCTGACTGCCCTGTAAGAAGCGAAAATATCAAAACTGGAAATCCTAGACTAATCATAATGTCAAAGGAATTACTACCAATTGCGTTGGCGATAGCCATGTCTCCCTTACCTTCTCTAGCAAGTATTGCTGAAGATACCAGTTCAGGCAATGATGTTCCCCCTGCCAGAATGGTAAGTGCAATAATCGAAGATGGAATACCTAGGGCCAAAGCAAACTCTTCTGCACTAATTACGATCACATAGCTAAGTACTGCAATTGCTAGTACACAGAAAGCAAAAACAGGGAATGTATACTTTTTCTCCTTCTCTACATTGGGGATAAAGCTTAGTGGCCAACTTACGGGCAATAGAATTAGCTCTAGCGCTGCTTTCCAACGTGTTTTAGGTGTATGCTCTTGTAACTGTTCGATCTCTACTTCTAGTGCGTCTACGATGTTCTGCTTCTGTGGTTCGCCTATTAGGTTTCTAGTGAAGAACATCAGTCCCAGATATCCTAAATAAGAGACAAACAGTATAACTGTTTCGGTAAAAGTGATCACCATGTCTTGAACTATCAAGAACAGCATTGTCGCCGCCAATAGATACACTAGTCCATCACGCATAACCGCTCTAGCATGTAGTTTAGATGATTTTGCTAGCATGGCAGTTATTCCTACTACGATGAGCAACTGAAAGATAGCAGATCCTACAACCGTCCCAATTCCTAGAGCTGGGTTTGTATCTGGTAGGAATAAAGCAAACATTGAAGTACCTAGTTCTGGAGCACTTGTGCCAACTGCAAGTAACGTTGCCCCTGCAACACTTGGCGGCATCTTCAGCCAATCGGCAATATTATCTAATGCGGATAGAAAATATTCATCGACAATCTTAGACATTAAATAGAAACACACGCCGATTACCAAAAAAGCTATTAAAGGTGTCATAGGTTATGAGATTTATTTCTTAGAAAAGTCTGATCGAATCTCTCTGAAGAATCCTGACCAAGAAACTGAGTTATTGTACTCCAATGACCCAAACTCGAACAGTTTAAATGCGAGCCAGTAGCTTAATCCTCCAAATATGACAATTACGAATCCGCTAACTAATACCTCTATGGTTGTAGCTTCTCCTAATGCTGTTCTGAATAGCATTACCATTGGTGCAGTTAGTGGGAAGTAGCTAAAGAATTGAGCGATTGATCCTGAAGGATCGGTGACAATGCTTGCAGATAGATAGAAAGGGAATAGTGATGCAACGATAAATACAGCTGAGAAGCTCTGAGCATCTTTATAGTTTGGCATTGCTGCTCCTACTCCTACCATTATGCTAGCCATAATGAAGAAGCCACTGAATGTGTAGAATATGGCAGCTACAATTAATCCAGGTCCTATTTGTATACTTGATAGATCAATGGGAAGACTAGATCCAAGTCCAACTGCTAAGAATGCCGCTATACCCAAAGCTACAAGTACTATCATCTGCGTTAATACCACTCCAATTTGCCCAATTATTTTACCCAGAATTAATTCTCGCGGTCTCATTATCGATACTATGATTTCAATCATTCTATTTTCTTTCTCTTCTGATACGCTTTGTAGAAGGTAATTGGTAGAGAATATTATAAGAACCAGATAGACTATAATTGCACCAATAGGAATTATCAATCTCTCGAACCCTCCTTCGACGACTTCACCATCTTTATAAGATGTAAAATCAATCTGGAAGTTAGTATTGATCGCAGCAATTTTAGTAGGATCGTCAAGATCTAACAGAATACTTTGAATGAGTAGTTGCTTAGCCTGCTGATTAAATATCTCCGAAGAGAATAGCCCTCTGTCTTGCGACTGAATCTCTATAGTGTTGGTCGATAGTACATCTTGTTTATATGCGAGTAGAACATCAGCTTCACCAGATGCCACTTTTTTAGTTGCCTCATCATAATTGTCTGTTCTCTGTAGTGGTGGGACTATTAATTGGTCTGAGAGTATTCCCGACTCATCGTAAATCAGTACAACACTCACCTCTTTACTGAACTCTTCTAACTTATTATCTGCACTACTAGAAGATATACCCGAGACTATTGAGATAACTATAATGAATATTGGTAAAGCTAGTGTACTTATCCAGAATATGGGTTTGCGTACTACTTTTGTGTACTCTCTTTTTGCTACTAATAGTGCATTATGCATCTTGTGAGACCCTAACAAATATTTCTTGAAGTGAAGGAGCCTCGACATCATACCTAGTTATGCTTATGTCAGTTGTGCCCAGGAATTTAAATATTTCACTTTTGTCTACGGAATCGTTAGGAGTAATTTCAGCATGATTCTTCTCAATCCTTGCAGTAAATAGTTTGTTATTTGAGGGGAATTTACCGGCAAAGTCTAAATGGATTGTATTCGCTCCAAAAGAGGTTCTTACATCCATTACGTTTCCATATAGTTCGCGTCTACCTTCTTTAATCATTACTAATCTGTCTGCAATTCTCTCCGCCTCATCCATTTGGTGAGTAGAAAATATAATAGTGCTTCCTTGGTTGTTTAGGTTTTCTAACAAATCCATCAACAAAGAGCGGTTTACAGGATCTAAGCCCTTCGTTGGCTCGTCAAGAATAAGTAGTTTTGGTTGATTTATAATCGTAACTCCGAGTTGAATCTTTTGTTGCTGTCCTGAGGATAGTTTCTTTATTTCGGTATTTGCTTTGTCGGCCAAATCAACCATATCTAAAAAGTCTAGTGCCTGCTTATTAGCATCTTGCTTAGACTTTCCCTTAATCTGCCCAAATTATACAAGTGTTTCGAGTACTTTCGAGGTAGTGTATAGTCCTCTCTCTTCAGGTAGGTATCCTAGCTCTTGCGATTGTGCAGAAGTGTATTGTTTGCCGTTTACTAGCAACTCTCCAGAATCCTCTTGATAGATGCCCAGCAGGCATCTAATTGTTGTAGTTTTACCCGATCCGTTTGCTCCTAAAAATGCAAATATCTCGCCTTGCTCCACTTCAAATGAAAGATCGTGAATAACTTCTTTATTTCCAAACGATTTTGAAAAATTTGAAATGCTGATTGGTTTTGCCATGCATAATGTTAGCAAAAAAATAAAAAGAGGGTCGCTAGATGCTTCCCTCAGTAGTCAGGTTCCGAACTTCAATAAGTTTATTCCCTTCCCCTTATGCTGCGAAAGAGAAACTTTTCGTTATTTCTGACAACTTCATGAATAACTCGGTAACTGCTCGATTGAGCAGTTCTGTGTCTTTCTTCGTTATCTGGCTGACTTCTCCAGATATTGGATTTAGACAGGTTATCTCATTTCTAGACAGAGTTCGTGACAATTGCTGAGCGGTTGCCCGAAGACCTTCGACGCATTCACCTGAGTCTATGCATTCTAAGTCTCCACGGATAGAAAAACTATCAAGATGCTTGTAATAGGCAATCTCGATAAATTTTCCTAGAGCAACTGGAAGTACTAATAATATGCGGTAGCCTGCGTCTTGCATTTTTGGGCCTCCTGCTTTCCAGTGCTGCTTTTCTCGGTTGAAAGGGCTATACCTGACCTCGCAATTATAGCATGTGAGAAGTGGTTATCGCAGTTTAGCTATAGCGCTCCTCCTCGAATGCCCCACCGCGCATGTTATAGCCTCTTACTTCCCAGAAGCCTGGGCGGTCGGCAGTTATAAACTCTATTCGCTGTAAGAATTTTGCACTCTTCCAACCGTATAAGTGGGGAATAATTATTCTGGCAGGTGCGCCGTGTTCTTTGGGGATCTTCTCTCCATCAAGATAAAGTGCCAGCAAGATATTATCTGTTTTTAGCTCAATAAGAGGTACATTAGTAGTGTATTTATCGGCAGAGTATTGCATTATTGCCTTAGCAGAATCCTTTGGTTTTACTAAGTCTGTAATTTCCTTCCATGAAATACCTCTCCAATGCACATCAAGTTTGCTCCAAGTGGTAACACAATGAAAATCACTTGTTTGATCTTTGGTTGCCATTTCTTCGAGCCGAGCGTAGCTTAGCTCTACAGGGTTTTCTACCTCACCATCGATAACTAGTTTATAAGTATCGTAATTTGGAGTTGGTTGTTTTCCTAGATCCAGTACTGGGAAGTCACCTTCTTTGACTAGGTATTGGCCTGGGGGTACTCTGTTTTCATTCATATATACATCCTACCATAAGGAAAATACCTCAGATGCTCCACAAATGTAACATTTGGTGTTATGATTGGCCATATGTTGATGCTGGGGAATAGTTTCTGAGATAGCTGACTGTGAGATTCGAACTCACGACCTGCTCTTTACGAGGGAGCTGCTCTACCAACTGAGCTAAGTCAGCACAATGATGCCCATTTTAACATTAGATTAGAATAAATCATTTAAATGTACGAGCCAACTTATACTATTACTGAAAGATTGCTATCTGCGATTGTTAAACTCGAGACAGACAGGGCTTTAATGCTGCACTCTGATGTTCCAACCGCATTGCGTACGAAGTTCAAGGAAGAAGCTAAAGGTTCTACTATTTTCCATCTTGCCCATATGTTGGGTCTAAATATTACCCTTCGAGATGCAATGAAAATTGCTGAGGGTAGAAAATTAGGCATGGAAGGGGATCGTGCCAAGCTAATCAACAACTTCCGAAATGTAATCGAATTTAATCGTTCAAATGTAGCTGAGAGTTACTCAGAGTTGGACAGTACTCTGCTATTACACTTAAATAAGATACTTCTGTCTAATTGGAAAGAACCTTGGGATGTAAAGCTTAGAAGTACAGGTGAACAGCCTGATCATAATATGGATGATTGGGGACAAGAGATAATGATGGAGCAGTCTGTGGTTGATGTTCAAGACGAGCTGGAAGAGTTAACTGAATGGTTCAAGCTCAACGCCAATAAGATTCATCCTTTGATAGCTGTAGGGGTACTAGTATTTAGGTTGGGACAGCTGCAGCCGCTTCAGGTTGCTAATAAACTCACGATCATCTCCGTTGCCGATTTCTTTATGACTCGTCTAACTTATACAGATGGTACATTTTTGCCAGTAACTAGAGTTTTTGATGTTTATAGTGAAGAACTTCAAGAGGCATGGGAGATG
>CAYGMI010000036.1:0-12486 GCA_964351125.1 uncultured Candidatus Saccharibacteria bacterium
TACTCAAAGAACTTCAGCATCAGATAGACCAGAAGGAGTTAAATATAGAGACCCACTTCGACACAAGGCTACCTGATATTAATACAGATCCTGATCTAATGAGGATAGTTATTCAAAATCTAATTTCGAATGCGGTAAAGTACACACCTAGCAAGGGTAATATTGTGATTCGTGTACACGGGGATATTCCTCCAGAACAGGATGTTGATAGCGACTCGTTCAGAAGTATTGTCATCGAGGTGAAGGATACCGGAATGGGAATACCTGGCAGACAACAGGATCAAGTATTTACCAAACTTTTCAGGGCTGATAATGTGAAGGAGACCGATACAGAAGGTACTGGTCTTGGCCTATACCTAGTAAAATCTATCGTAGATTATGCCAATGGGGATATTGAATTCACCTCAGCAGAGAACGAAGGTACTGAATTCAAAATAAAACTACCAGTTGCAGGGATGGAACAAAAAGACGGAACTCGAGGATTAATAACCGACATGGGTAAAAAGAATGCCTGAAGAGCTAACAACAACTAAAGCCAGGATATTGATTGTGGAAGATGAACGTCCTATGGCTAAAGCTCTCGAACTCAAATTCAACAAGGCAGGGCTCGATGCAACTGCTGTAAATGATGGAGAGTCCGCCTATGAGTTAATTAAATCCAAGAATTTTGACTTCATGCTCGTTGATCTGATTATGCCAAAACTAGATGGGTTTGGACTACTCAAAATGTTAAAAAACGAGAATATCCAAATACCCTTCATTATTACTTCCAACCTAAGTCAGCAGTCAGATATTGATATAGCAAGAGAATTAGGAGCAAGAGACTTTATAATAAAGTCGAACTCAAGTGTTCAAAATATTTTAGACAAAGTACTAATCTGTCTAAATGGCTCTGGGGAAGAGGCACTAGAAGACTTCTCTAAAAAGCCTCTAGATTTGTTCTAGTTGATCCGATGTCTCTGGACTTGTCTGATCTATGGTTGCACCAGCAGCATTTGCAACTGCGTCTAGTCCATTATATCTTTGGATCATTTCCATAGTTGCTTTAACCACCTCTTTTAGACTTGAATCCGCCTTAGTCATGTACTTGAGTCGTCCTAGCTGCCTAACGGACTCTAGACTATCTTTATCCAAAGAGAAATTACTTAGTAGCAAGACAGGTACGTTCTTCCCCCACTCTGTTGCCCTAATCTGCTTAACCATATCGATCCCACCAAGCCGTGGCATAAATATATCAGTCAAAATGAAGTGCGGCTTAATTTCTTGTGCTTTTACCAGTCCTTCCTCTCCATCCACAGCAGATACAACTTCTAAGTCTTCTTGTCTTAAATATCTCTCGAGCGCCTCGCGAAGCTGAGATGTATCTTCTACTAACAATAATTTCGTTTTTACCGTTTCTTCCATCTTATATGTTACCAACCTGAGCCGATGTCTACAATTGCTTAGTTGCAAATACTTCGGATTTCTGGAAGTATATTCAGTGGTTTAATTAGTTAACACGTACCCCAATGGACCTATCGGCAGATCTAGATAAAGTAATATCACAAAAGGATTTCATCAGTGAGCTAAACAAAGATTTAAAAGAGGCGCGCCAAGCGCACCCTCTATTTGGCGAGATTGAAGAGATGCGAAAGGAGATGAAGAAGAAAAAAGATCAGATGGAAGCTGACGAAGCTATCGACGAGATTAAAGACCAGCTATCTACTGCTCGCGAACGCATGCAGCTATTAAAAGAAATTCTTACAGCCAAGATGGAAGAACAGGAATTAGAAGAAGTAACTGCAAAAGATAAAAAAGCTGTAATGATCAAATCTATGAAGATCGAAAAGAATCGCGGTGTTTAGCTGCACTTAAAGTCATACGAAATACGGGGCCGAAGGCCCCGTATTTCGTTTAAACTCAAAAATATAGACTATTCATCGTAGTCCATATCATCATCGTCCTCTGAAGCGTCGTAGCCGAAGTCTTCTTCGTCCTCGTCGTCATCACCCATAGAATCATCATCCATGCCATCCTCTTCCATATCGTCTGATTCATCCATTTCGCTAGCTTCATGATAATCCATCATCATGTCGTCTTGCATTTCTTCATCTTGCATATCTTGATCCATATTATTTGGGATAAGAATTAATAATATCTGATATTAGCAGGTTTTATTAATTCCTAGAATAGCTAAGAATCGTTACTTAGTAAGGCTTTCAGGATAAAGCCTTTGTAATTCAATAAGTGCTTTCTTCATGTCTATCCCTTTACCTAAAACTGGCTTCCATAAATCTTTTTCTTTGGTAATTCTCTGATGAATGTTCTTAATATGGAACTTGGTTGGGGTAAGTCTTGCATTAACCTCAGACCACTTTATTGGAGTAGAAATAGGAGCACCCGGAAACGGTCTTATCGAATAAGGCGCAGCTATTGTTGTCCTCTTGGGTTCTGATAAACATCCAGATAAACATGGTGCTTGCGCTTATCAGGACTGCGTTCAATACTTGTGATCTCTGTAAGATGATCATTAACTATTCCAGCTAATAATTTGGCAAAATCTAGAGATTGTTTATATGTGTATTTAGTCTGCAGCGGAATGTAGATATGTAGTCCTTTCATTCCACTTGTTTTGCAGTATGACTCTATACCAGCATCCGAAGTGATCTTTCTGATTGTTTTTGCTGTCTGAATGACAGCATCAAACCCTACCCCGTGAGGATCCAAGTCAATTATTAAGTAATCTGGTTTATTTATACTACCTATTCGCGAGTGCCATGGATTGATTTCTATGCAACCCAGCTGGGCCATATATAACAAGCTAGGAGCATCATCTACTATTAGGTAGTTAATATCCCTGTCTGCTGAATCAGAATGGATCTTACGCGTTCTTATCCAACCTGGATGAGCTTCAAGATCTTTCTGGTAGAACCCTTTATCCTCTATTCCGTTTGGATGCCTGTGCATCGATTGTGGCCTTCCTTCTAAATAAGGCAGTATAATCTCTGACACCTTGGCGTACTATTCGACCACATCACCTTTGGTATATCCCTTTTCTGGCCAAAACACCTTACTTAGATTCGAAAAAGAAACTGATTTATCTCCAAACTCGTATACTATATCGTCCCTAGTAGTATCAGATTCAATTTCATAATTCTCGTCTGAGTCTTTGAGTCCCTGAAAACTAGCATGTCTAAGCATGCCTTCTGAAGTCCTATCAATAAAGCTAACTTCTATCTCGACCTTAGGTGAAGTCCACACCACCTGCTCTTTTAGCTTTGGTGTAGATATCTTAGACCGACTTACTATTAACGGTTTAAGTAGCGCACGTATCTGAGCCTGCTGCTCTTCGTTATAGCCTGTACCCAACCTCCCCACATAAACGAATCCCTTACCTTTTTTGACAGCCATCAATAAAGAACCAAAGTGCTTTCTACCCTTTTTAGGCGCAGTGAATCCTGCAATAAATACATTGGCAAAACTGTCATTCTTTACCTTCTGCCAGCTACCAGAACGCTTATCCGCCTCGTATTCGCTTTCCAAATTTTTAGCAATTATACCTTCGAGCTTTTGCTCCTTTGCCAACTCGAACAACTCCTTACCATTTTGCCTAATGTATTTTGCTTCGATTATGTGTTCAGATTCAACTAGAACAGCATTTAGAAATTGCTTTCTTACATTAAGCGGCTGTTGTCTTAGGTCGAATTCCTCGAACTGTAAAATGTCAAAAAATACAAAAGCTGGCTCACCACTACCGTCTTTCAGATACTTTTGTAGTAACTCAAAATCGGAGACCCCCTTTTCATTCTGGACAATCACCTCTCCATCTAGAACAAATTTCTTATCGTACTTCGAAAGCTCTTTAACTAGCTGAGGGAATTTGTCAGTATAGTCTTTTCCGTTTCTTGATTGTAATCTTACTTTTTTGCCAACGTGAGCAATTATGCGATATCCATCGTACTTGAGTTCGAACAGCCAGTCTTTATCCGAGAACGGTTCTTTTACTAATTTAGTCAGCATTGGCTTAACTATACGTGCCGGCTTACCTTTACGTGGTTTATATTCCTCAACTAGCTGTTCAACTTTATTGTCGTCACTACTCTGCATTGCATCCATTTCTTCGATGTTCTTAAAAAATAACCAAGAATTTTTATTCTCGGTTTCAAATCTGATTAGAGAGAACTCTCCTTTTAGTTTACCTCCATCCAATACCACATGCACATGTCCCTTTTTGAGTCCTTGGGGAATCGTTTTGTTGTAAAGTTTATATGTGCCAGAGTCCCAAATCTCAATATGACCCGCACCATACTCTCCTTCGGGTATATCCCCTTCGAATCTAGCATAATCGAGAGGATGATCTTCTACTTTGATAGCAAGCCTTTTAATTTCTGGATCCATCGAAGGCTCCTTAGGAATTGCCCAACTCAATAATACCCCATCATGTTCTAGTCTGAAGTCATAATGTAGGTGCGAAGCATTGTGTTTCTGTACTACAAATATAGGGTTCTTTAAAGAATTATTACCTTTGACTTTCTTGGCAGATGATTCATTACCTGTAGGTTCTGGAGAATTCTTAAAGTCCCTTTTCTTTTTATATTCGCTTAAAGACATATTTAAGCTTTAACTGCTTCAAGGCTTTTTTGGAGCTGAGCCATTAGGTCTGTTACTTTAGTTGGAGTTTTAGTATTACCTTTTGATTTAATCTCTTTATTTGCGGCCTTATATCTAATCACTTTCTTAAGCTCATCTATATAGGTATCTTTTGTTTTTTCGGGATCGAAAGGCTTAGACATTTGTTTGACGATTGTTCTAGCTAACTTCAACTCTTGTTTGTCCAGTGTCACCTTGGTAGGTATATTTATTTCTAGTTCGGCTTGGTCCAAAATCTCGTCTGCAAACCTCATTTGTTGTAGTAGTAATGCATCTCCCTCTGCACGAATAATTCCGAGATGTTCTCTGGTGTGAATTACATACTTTGCCAGACCAGCCATCTTCTCTTCTGTAAGCGCTCTTACAAGCAGTGCATAAGTTTTCTCTGCTTTATCCTCAGGTTCTAGGTAATAGGGTTTCTCAAAATATTTTGGATCTACTTCTGCTAAATCTATGAAAGAAATAATGTCTAAGCTTTTTGAACGATCAATTTCAGCTGCCTCGAAGTCTTCATCCGACATTACCACCAGCTTCCCTTTCTTATATTCATACGCCTTTACAATCCTTTCACTAGGCACCTCTTTGCCAGTACGCTTATTAATTTTTTGATAGCCAATAGGATCAAGCGTTTTCGAGTCTACATAATGGAACTCAAGTTGATTGTCTTTTGTGGCACTATACATTCTTACTGGTATGAATATCAGTCCGAAGCTAATCCCACCTTTCCAAATTGTATGCATAAGTTATTTATTAATTACTATTCCAGGTTGAGCACCTTATAGTTGCATGAGTCTAGCTGAGACAGCTGCTCTATATCGGTATAAACTTCCAAATCCTGATCTAATTTACCATTAAAATCAGAGAGTTTGCTCGCTAAACACTCTAGCTGAGTTCTGGTAAAGCTGGGTTGTCCCGTCAAATCAAAGTCAAGCATTGCTGGGTCTAGTAGATCATACTCAGTATCAGAAATATACTCTGAAGTGTTTAGCATTTCTAGAATGCCCTCAGTTCTTTTTATACTTTCTCCTTGATTTATGTAGGGATTATAAGAGTTTGGAGAACTAATAGTTCCTACAATAAAAGCACACTCCACCTTGTTGAGTTCTTTCGCTGGTTTATCAAAGTAATCATTCGCAGCTGCTTCAAGTCCATAATTATATTGCCCCAAGTAAACATTATTCCAATAAAGTTCTAGTACCTGATCCTTACTTAGAGCAAAGTTAATCCTAACTGCTTGTACTGCATCGGCGTACTGATTGATAAGGCTGCTCCCAGCGGTTTGTTCAGATATCTTTACCAGTTGCTGAGTAATCGTTGCGCTGCCAGAGTTCTGACCTGTTAGTAAATCTCTACCCTTTCGCAATATTCCCGCGGCATCCACTCCGATATGCGAGTAGTAGTTACGATCTTCTGACAATAATAAGATTTCATTGCAGTGTTTAGGAATATCCTCGAAATCAATATGCCGTTTATACACTGGGTCTGCGAGTGGAGTCATTTCTGCTACAAGCTGGCCATCCATACCAAATACCTGCCAAGAATAGAAAGAGAAAGACAATTGATTTGCTCCAAAAATGAGAAGAACGGTTGTCACCATACTCAATGACGCCAACGTTGCGCTGGTAACAGCGATAACTATTCTTAGGACAGTTTTAGTCTTCTTTTTCATTATTTGGGTTCAATAATTACAGGTTCTCCTGGTATTTCTTTTGTATTCACCGTTCTATTAGATATTCTTGCTGACAATGTATTTAAAGCAAATGGAGCAAGCAAAGAGGTGGCCAAGGTTAGCGTAACCAATGCCGTCACGTACTCAGGTGATAGTAGTTGGGCATCTGCCGCTGCGAATGTCACCGCTAAGGTGGTTGAAAGCTGTGGAACCGTAGCCGAGCCAAGCAAAGCAGATTGATCTGTACTAAATCCAGTGAATCTTGCTGCTAAGAATCCACTAATAAATTTACTACTTACTAAACCAACAACTATCACAACTATTAAAAGCAATGCACTAGGATTTGCGAGAACCCTTATATCGGTCTGCATTCCTATAACAAAAAAGAATACGGGAATAAACATTCCGTAGCTTAGAGTTCTAAACTTCTGCTCCAGTTTCCCTTCGTTTATCACTTCACTCAAAAGTATTCCTACTATGAATGCGGCAACTATTGCATTGAAGCCTATAAGCTCGAAAGTAATCACGGCAGAGAACAAAATTACCAATACAAACCTAAGCTCGGATTCGAATAAATCATCTTTACCTACAAATTCCACAAACCACTTTTCGAGATCCTGAATATAGTTTCTACCAATAAATATCATTATAATTATCAGCACGAGTAGCACAATCGTCTGTAGTAGCCCGACACCTTCGCCTGTTTGTAAAACTAATCCAAGCAAGAACAAACTGGCAATATCTTGCAATACTGTAGAAGCGAGAATAACTTTCCCAAGTCTAGAGTTGATCAGTTTTGTATATTCTAGAACAGGGATAACAATTGCAACGGAAGACGATATAAATATTATTCCCAAGAGTAAAGAAGTGCGGATATCACCTGAGGCAATAAATCCAATACTGAAACCTACAAGAAATGGAACAGTTGAATTCACCAAGCTGATAATTCCGATTTCTCTTGTATCCTCCGCCAAAGACTTAAAGTTTATTTTACTCCCGGCCAAGAACATCAAGAATATCAGTCCAATCGAAGCAAAGAAATCTATCCCTACATTAAAATCCACAACACCAATTCCAGAGGGACCAAAAATCATCCCTGCAACGATCAACGCCGTTACATACGGCAGATGTAACCTCGAAGAAAGCCCAGTAAATATCAGCCCCGCTATGAAAATTAAAAAGAATGGGATTAGAATACTCATCGGTCTATAAGAATAACATTCGATTTGCTTGCAGTCTGTCCTATCTGATCTACCAGTTTTGAACTGGTAATTAAGTAAGGCTTATCTGTTTCTAGACCAGGTGTTTCGATTAGTTTTAGTATTTGCAAGGCTACCACATCAGGAGCCAAGAACTCACTCATATCTGAATCTGGATAAATAGTTTTTAACATCGGAGAATTTACTGCATGTGGCACAATTTCTAATAACTTTGCAGAAAGGTTATGTGCTATTGGCACCATCAGCTCTCTCAATGCTGTTTTAGAGGCTACAAACGGTGCCAGTCCTGGAATCTGAACCGCATTAAAAGCAGTGGTTAGAATTATTATATTGCTCCCTTCTATTCTGTCACCAATACTATTCGTAAACAGTGCAGGGACTTCGGCGTTAATCAAAAAATGCTTATTCAGATCTAGCGGCATTAATGCTGCCAAGGGCGCTTGATATGCTATCCCAGCAGAGTGAATCAGATTATCTATATGTTCAGGCAGTTTCTCGTGCAGTGAAGAATACTCAGTAAAATTTTGTAAATCAAACTCGCACCAAATAAAGTTTTGATGTTCTATCATTGTCTGAGAACGGGAAATACCCCACACCTCGTGGCCCGCTTCAAGCAAGAGCTTCGCCAATTCTAGTCCGACTCCTCGGGAGCTTCCTGTGATAACAGTCTTTGTCATATGCAATCTTAGCTGTTTTAGTAAGTGACCTGAAGTATATATTTATGGATATATGGATGACCACTTACTACTTTGCTAAGCTAAATGATGCTGAAGTTTGTATCCAGTTTGTTGGTGGTGAGTGTATTAGTGATTATTGCAGTAGCAATAAGAACAACACCACCGGAAACAACTAAGGAACCCTTGGAAGAAAATACTGAAAATGCTTTTGGCGAAGTACTTGGGGCAAGCGCAGACCTTGCTGTAACTTCTCAGATCTTGAGTTACTACGATAACGGAAACGGGACATTCACAGTAAACTACAGGTACAACATTCAGAATCCAAACTCTGTTGGCGTAAATATCCTATCTGGTACAAGTGAATTTGAGTTTGCAGATCACACTACTCCAACGATGTCAGTAACAAGTTTCAGCAGTCCTAGCCTATCACTTAACTCGGGATTTAATGGGACGTCTTCGACAAATATGTTCTCGGGATCTAATTCCATTGCAGCCACAAGTTTTGCCACCATCGATACAAGTATTATTGTGACATTTAGTAATACTAGTCCTGGGCTCACAAACTTTATAGAGGTCTCAGGGGAAGAAGCTGGAAGCAGCTCAGGTGGCACTACCACAAGTAGTACCACCTCAACTTCTGGCAGCAGTACCTCTGGAACTTCTACTACGTCCGGTTCATCAACCACCGGTTCTACCTCATCGACAGGTGGTAGCACTTCGACCGGAAGCAGCAGTACTACAGGGCCAACTACTACTTCGTCTACGACTGCTGGTAGTACAACAGGTTCGACTGCAGCTACTTCAACAACTGGGTCAGGCACAACTACTGGCAGTACATCAACTGGCACAACCACATCGCCTACTACCGGCGGTGGATCAACTACAGGCTCAGGTTCAAGCTCAATCTATGGCTCTGCTCAGACTGTATTCGTGCTTGGGATTGGAGCTGCGCCAAATATCGGTACCGGGGGAAAGTAAGCTATAATCCTCAATGGAATACAAGCTAAACATAATTTCGGGAACAATAAAGGTAGTTGAATCAGAACTCAAGCAGAAATTCCCCGGTGTAAAAATAACTTCTACAACTAGCAGGTCAATCGAATTTGAGAGCGAAGTTCAAGATATAGACGATTTTAGAATTATCTACTCTGCTCTTCATGTGACCAAGAATGGAGGGCTCACCAGAAATCTGTACCGGCGTGACTGGCAAAGTGAATACGTTCCTGCCGGAATTAATCCCGCCCTGGGCTACATTTTATGCAAATTGGCCGACATTCAAAAAGACGATGTATGTTTGGATCCATTCTGCGGAGCAGGCACAATTGCTGTGAGTGCAGCAAAATACTTCGAACCTAAAAAATCAATAGCCTCCGATATCTCAGGCCCAGCAGTCGACAAAGCAATTAGAAACTTTAGAAATGCAAAAATACCTAAGTATAAATTTGCCACTTTCCGAACCGGAGTTGCCCAACTTAAACTACAAAAAGAGTATGTAACTAAAGTAATCACTAATCTGCCATTCGGAATTCGAGCTAACGACCATGAACAAAATATCGAGGCATATAAACACTTTGCCCAAAAAATGAGCTCTGCCGTTGCTACAGGTGGGAAACTGGTAATACTCACTCAAGAGAAAAACTTAATCTCTGAAGTAATGAAGCCCAAACAATTCGAACTTATCGAAAACTTCGATATCAAACAAGGCGGGCTGATTCCAAGCGTGTTTCTGTATTCTAAAAGATAAGATACAATGACTCATGAATTTAAGTGAGTTCACTACACCTTCTAGAATAATTCTAGTCTTACAAATCTTGGTCGCTACTCTATTTGGCCTATCCCGTCTGCAGCTCAATAAACCTTGGGAAATACTGAGCCTGTATGAGATTCTCCTGATTGCTATCTTCTTTATAAGTCTAATATGTGTTCCCCTACTTATAGAAGAACGAAACTACACAGTCCAGGATTTAGGATATATCAGCTTATTATCAGCAGTTTTATTATTCGGTTTATTTGCTGGATTGCCTACTTCTAAGACGTACAAAGAAGCAGAGTACTTTACCAATGCAAAAGATGCCACAATCGAGTATGCGTACAAGGTTGCAACGCCAAAAGATCCCGAAACCAAGAAAAGTATTACATTCCAAGAAGCATCGAATAAGGTTACTAAAAGGGTAAAGCCAGAAAATCAAGAATTAGCAATAGATGCTTTAGAGACAATTGTGCAGAATCCTACAATGCTACTAGAAGACGTTAAGCAGGAACTTAATCCAACTGTGCCAATCAAATTGCAAGAATGGAACTGCCTAGATATCGGTTGTAGTTTCGGTTCTATCGAGCGTGTGTGGACAATCAGCAGATCAGATATATATTTATCTGCGGCTTTTAGCGTATTCTGTTTACTAGCAATTTCTTGGATAAGTTATACACCAAAGGGTAAATCCGAAGATGAATAAGGTACCCGTAAACGTAGTTACTGGGCAGCTAGGCTCAGGCAAAACTACAGTGATCCTTAACCTGATCAAACAACTTCCTGATGACTACAAAGTAGTTTGGCTAAAGAACGAATACGGAGATGTAAATATAGACTCAGATCTTGCAGCTGAATCCAACATACTCACCAAAGAGGTGCTGAATGGTTGTATTTGTTGTGTGCTCATCGGAAGACTTGGCGAGGCAGTAAAAGAAATACTCACAGACTTGCAGCCTGAAAGACTCATCATAGAGACTGCAGGTACTGCATTCCCGTATCCAATTGTAGATAAACTAACGCAAATTAAAGAAATTAAGCTAGATAGTTTGGTAACAGTGATAGATGCACTTAATTTCGAAGAATTTGCAGTAAAAAACCAGCTAGCTAAGGATCAAGCAAAATATATAGATCTTGTGGTAGTAAATAAAACCAAAGAGGTTGATCAGCAAGACCTAGATAAAGTGATGGACGATGTTTACGATCTTTATCTGAACTCTCCCAAGGTACAAACCGCAGATGGCTTTGTAGATAAAGATCTAATTTTGGGTATTGACTCGACTCTTTTATCTGATTTCGTTAATTCTACAAAGGTTGAGAGCCACCCAGATGATGAACATGAGCATAACCACGCTCAGGGGCACGAAGATATTGATGTATTCAACATCATCGACAACAAGCACACCTATAACTACCTTGAACTTAAGGCTTATCTAGACAACTTAAACGGAAGCGATTTTTATCGCATAAAAGGAATAGCAAATATTGGTAGTAACTATAAACTGCTAAATTATGTTGCAGGAAGGTCTACTTGGGAAGATCTTAAAACCTATGATGGACCTACTAAATTCATATTTATTGGGAAAGGAATTAGCAGGCTATCTGCTAAAGTAGAAAAGGAATTTTCACATCTTAGAATGGACTAAATGTCAGAAACGGGAAAAGCTACTTTTGCCGCAGGATGTTTAAGTTTGAGCACCTCTTCACTGAGAAAATGAAATAGTGCTAACCCTTCCCCGCTTCTATATATGAGATATATCTCATATGCTAAAATAATCTGCTAAAACGTAAGTTCTTTGATCAATAAAGATATATAGGAGACAATCCGATGAAGAAAATTTTTCTACTCATCATCTTAGCAACAATCGTTTTACCACAATCGGTTTTCGCTCAGACAGATACCACCTATGTCATTGATAATCCGATGATTACGATATTGGAAGATATTTCTGAGCTGTTGCCAGAAACAGATTGCGAAACGGGTTGCGAAACACAGTTTCTTGAAAGAAATCTCGATCCTGAAAACTTCGCGCCCTATGACATGACGATATCAGGTAAGATTCTGGATTTCACCGTAACACACCCAGCCACCGGTGATGAATACTTCGTGCTGTATCAAGAGGTCGTAATCGCAGAATCAGGCGTATCGGCGGTCTATCCGCGAACGATTTACTTGATTCGTGAAGAGGTTTTTGCAGACGGCATACTCCAAGAAACCTTTCAAATTCTTGAAGATTCTGAAGGGGATATTGAGTTCTATCATAGTTATTCTGAAAACCGCTTCGGGTACTCAAAAACTTTCAGCCGACCACTTGAAGATTTTATCGAAGTCGAAGGTGACTACTCGGAAGAGGCTTACGTCATGTTTGAAGATGAGGAAGTCACCGTGCTGAACTTCCCAGAAGGCGCAGAGCATATCGTTGTCGAAACATCAATGATGGGGGACCGTGAATGGGAGTTCGCCGCAGATTTCTCGATGGACTTGTTATGTGACACAGTGCCGACATTGACCTATACAACAATCGATGGTGACGAACGCAACGA
>CAYGMI010000037.1:0-12318 GCA_964351125.1 uncultured Candidatus Saccharibacteria bacterium
ACTAAAGAATTCTGCACGGTAATACTCAACTAGACTAGATAGAGGGGTGCTACTTTCACTTAGAATCTGTAACATAACTAGAGCTGGGATAATTCCGTTGTCTTCAAAGAAATTATCTCGGAAGTAAAAGTGCCCACTACTTTCTATGCCAAAGATTGCATGGTGCTCCTTCATAGATAGGTTGAAGAAGCTGTGTCCGGCCTTTATTCTTATTGATTCACCACCATGCGCTGCCACTTCATGATCTAGTGCCATTACATTGCGGATATCATAAACTATCTTCGCACCAGGTTCCTTTTGCAGGAAGTATTTTGCAAATAACGCTCCAGCAAAGTGTGCTGGAATAAACCCACCTTTTTCATCTACAAAGAAGCATCTGTCTCCATCACCATCGAATGCTAGTCCGATATCTGCTCCTGACTTCACTACAGCTTGCGAGAGCTCGGTGGTGTTGGCTTCTACTACAGGGTTTGCCTCGTGATGAGGGAAGTCTGCATTTGGTTCAAAGTACATCTCTGTTAATTCAATTTCGGGCAGGCTAGCTAATACTTTCCTGAGCATTAGACCACCTGTTCCGTTGCCAGCATCGGCAACCACTTTAAGCTTTTGTATTCTGTCTCTATCTATAAATCCCAAAACATGGGCCGTATAGTCTGCAGAGAAATCCTTGATTTCACATTCGCAAGGAGAGCTTACATTCTGGGGAACTTCGATATTTTGATTGTGGTAGTGATGTTTTACTGCAGTTGTATCTGTTAGGTGCACATCTTTTCCTACCATCTTAATTCCATTCCACTGTTTAGGGTTATGAGAAGCAGTTATCATAATTCCTCCGTCATAACCATACTTACCCACTGCAAAATACATAGTATCTGTAGATACCATTCCGATAGACTCAATTACTTTACCGAGATCTTTAGCTGCTTTGATTACAGCATAAAATAAATCAGGGCTAGACTCACGCATATCGTGACCTATCACGTATCTGTCACCAGGTGTGACAGCGAAGTAGGCGTGTGCAATTTTGTAAGCGACCTCGGCGTTTAGCTCATCAGGAGTAATCCCGCGAACGTCGTAAGCACGAAATATATTTTGTTGGGCAGTTTCAGACATACACAACCATTCTAGCGAATAGTGTTTTTAATGTCATGGCAATAAGTCGATATTTGTAATATCATTGTCTATCAATTATTAGAACATTTGTATGGCTTTATTTGATGATATTAATGAAGTAAGAATATTGGGAAACGTAACTAACGATCCTGATCTAAGATTTACCCCATCTGGTACAGCAGTGCTTAGCTTTAGTGTAGCTACGAACAGAAGATACCAAAAAGATAATGAATGGGTAGATGAGCCAACTTTCCATAATTTGGTAGTTTGGGGGCAAAGAGCACAGAGCGTTGCACAGAGGATAAAAAAGGGAACAAGGGTTCATGTTTCTGGAAGAGTTCAGACCAGGAGCTGGGATGGACAGGACGGAAAGAAGAACTATAGAACAGAGATCGTAGCAGATAATGTTATCTTGATTGCTAGATACAACGAGGGTCCAAGTTCTGACCTGCCAACCGCAGAAGGAAAGCCAATGGACTCTGATCCTGGAACGGGTTCAAATTCGAAGCGAAGTAGTAGTTCCGAAGATTCTGGGATGGCTGCAGAGGCAAGTATTGATCCTGATGATCTACCTTTCTAGTAGCTTAGTATGGAGCTGCTGATTGCCTTAATCTATATTTACTTGGCAGCAGATTGGTTGCTAATGGATAGATTCTGGCTATGGGAGTTCGCGTCTGTAATTCCTTGGTATATAGAGACGTTAATTTGGATATTTGGAGTATGGCTGGCCTTGATAATAGGCCAGCCTTTTCTGGCTCTTGGGCTGTTCATATTTTTCCCCAGGATATATCAGATTAGAGATTTTGGTTTAGGGATATCACATCTGAGTTCTGTTGCAGATACTATTAAGCTGTTTAATTGGAATACGGAGTATTGGACGCAAGAGCATGAAATATTCTATGAGTTTTTAAGGGCGCAAGATGCCGATATTTATCACCTTCAAGAGGCTTGGGTTGATGGTACTGATGATTTGCCTGTTCCAAGAGAGGTTACCCGTGAAGTGTTCGAGGGGTTAGGGGATGAGTATTATGTAATTCAACATGAGGAGTTAGTTACAGCTACCAAATTCCCTGTTGAGCATATAGTAAGAGAACCAGAGAATAATTTTCTAAGACTGGATCTAAAGATTCAAGATAAAGTAATTTCTTTTTACAACGTACATATTCCTGTGCATATTAGGCCTAGCTTACTAAGTAACCCCAGAGTACTTTTAGATGATGCAAAGCAGAGGTTCGAACTGCGTAAAAAACGTACAGCGTTGCTATTGGCAGAATTGGAAACAAACCCCAATCCTAAAGTTATATCTGGAGATTTTAATACACAGACATCACAACCTCTGATTTATAAGTTTTTTGATAAGTTTAAGGATGCATACAGACAACTAAATGCAGGTATTCCTGTAAGTATTAAATTGTATGGGCTTCGAGCCTGGAGAATAGATTATGTGTTCTTAGATAGGGTTCGACCAATTAGGTATAAAGAAGTAGATCCCGAGGGAATGTCAGATCACTCTGGAATTGCAGTAAAATTAAGAGTCTAACTGAGCCTTAGCCTTAGAAGTTTTCCTTGCTTTTCTTTACTAATATATAGCAGACCAATTAATGTAGCGACTCCGCCATACATTAAAGCAATGGATAGGGTCTCTGCTGTGAAGTGATTAGTTATAGTAGAACAAGCATAGATGAAGGCATCACCATGTAATGATTCTGATGCAATAGCTTGGCTTTGTGAGTAAACGCTTACTCCTGCCCAAACAATAATAATTAAAACTAGCATAGAAAAGTTTCTGATAGTACGACGATGAGGTGCTCTTAGAATTAGATATCCTACGTATAAGATTATTAGTAGTATTAGGGCTGCACTGATATAGATCTCTCTATCAGTCAGGTTGATTAGCTGTGCAGCCAAGTAAAGTCCAGATACTATTATTAATAGTGCAGAGAACTTCTCGATTTGCGCAATAGCTTGAGATGACTTTCTAAAATACTTAACCAATCTGTTGCCACCTAACGCTAAAACTGCAGCAGGAATTAAAATCCCTACTCCAAATAGGATGAACCTAAGTACAGAGCCACCATTCGCAGAACCTCCAGCAATTAGCGGAGTGATAACTGGAAGAACACAAGGAGAGAAACTGATAATTAAGGGTATTGCTGCTCCGGTTGCGATGGGATTAGAGATTCTATTTATAAAGTCGAAAGTGATTTGGCCTCCAATTTGCATTACTCCGAAGAAGACGAGAATAGTGCCTAGTACCAGCCTGACAACGTTTACGAAATCACTTCCAAATAGTCCATTTAGAATCCATCCAAATGCAGCAAAACTAACTATATAACCTAGTAAAAGTAGTCCCAATTCTTTTACAACCTTAGAGGTAGATTGCTTGTTGGTTGTTTTGCCTCCCCAGATACCGAATCTGTATAGAAAGATTGGAATCAATGCAATAGTGCAAGGAGTAAATGCAGCAATTATTCCAGCTAGTAAAGCCGTCTGAGGTGTTGAGATTAAAGACTCTATTTGGGTATTAAGGAAGGCTAAATTCATACTAATCTTTACTTAGAAGTACTGTCTGTGTAGGGAAAGCAAATTGAATGCCTTCTGCTTTGAACTTATCCATTATCTCAAATAAGACCTGCTCCTGGATATTTAAGTACTCTTCATATGTGTCGGCAATGATCTCGAAAGCTATCTCGAAGTTAAGTGATGAATCTCCGTATCCTACGAAATTAGCTCTGCGACGTTCCTCTGCTACTTTCTTATTGGAAGAGTATATATCGTAGATAAAAACAGGGATGTCCTTAACTAGTCTAGGGTCTGTGTCATAAACCACTCCCAATGTATGTAGTGATCTTCTTTGATGTACCTTGCCGTAGTTTCTTACAATTGTTTTAACAAGCTCTGAGTTTGGCATAATAAGGTTTTCACCATCTAGCGACCTGACAAGTGTGCTGCGCACACCAATTTTCTTCACTTCCCCAATATAGTCGTTTACAACTATGACGTCACCAACCCTGAACGGTTTGTCTGCCACTATAGATAAGGAGCTGATAAAGTCACCTAGTACACTTTGTACAGCTAGTGCTACAGCGATTCCGCTAATTCCGAGACCTGCAACTAGCGAGCTAACATCGTATCCGAGGTTAGACATGATTAACAGGGCGACAATTATCCAAACTAGTACTTTTAGGGTAGACCCTAAGAATCTGTAAGCCGATACATTTCCTTCCTCGCTGCGGGCAATCATGTTATCTATAAAGAAGGTTATTGATCTAATAGCGAACTGAATTGCCTGCCAACTCCACACTACTATAAATAGAAAGTAGAGTATTCTATATAAGTTACCGCTAACTTCAGGAAAGAAATTTAAAGAGATGTAACAGCCTGTCACAATGATAGTCTCCCATCCAATCTTATTAATTTGATCTGCTATTGCAGCCAACAGCTCATGTGAATTCAGTTTGAGTATTCTATAGAAGATAACTCTCCGAATAATAACAAAGGCTATAACAACAAGTAAAAAAGCAACGGTGCCGGGGATTAGGCTTGGTATAGAAGAAATAATAGATTGGATATCTTGATTCATACGTCTTGATTAACTAGCTTAGTTTAACAAATAGTGGGTAACTGCAGATAAATTCTTTCACAAAACATCAAAACTTAGTTAGAATTGCTTACTTAAGTTATTAAACATTATCTATGGCAACAGAGGAAAAAACTTCTGAAGAGAAAATGTCTGAGGTAAAGAAAAGGACTCGCCCATCTTTGCCAGGACTAAGAATTAACAACGATACAGTATTTACTGTATTCGGACTAGCTATCCCTTCATTTCTAGCATGGTTGGGCTACTGGCTAATGTTCAGTATTGCTCCAGTTTCAGGAGTGCTAAATGAGCTTTACGCTGGAGAGTTTGGAGATACTTTCAGAACCGAGCTTCCAGAAAGAGTAGAATCAATTGCTAATCTTGGTCAGCAAAGAGGTGCTCTATATATAATTGCAGGACTAATGGCAATTATCTTGGCAGTTCTTGTTGCTAGGATAGTATTTGGAGTTTCTGGAAACATCCAGAAGAAATTATCTTCACTTAGAATTCCAAGCATTTTCTACGCAGTAATTGTGTTCATACTACTTGTATCTGCATTTAATCTATTCTTATACGTAATTAAGGTCGATGTAGAGGGTCTAGAGAATCTATTAGCAAGCTTAGCTCCATATATTGGCTATGGCGTTTAATTAATACTGAATACATAACTAAAAGCGGCCGAAAGGCCGCTTTTTGTGCTATTGTTCAACGTTACTCGGGAACGAGTGATCGTTCTTTGAGAACAAATAAACACTTTCGTTAAATGTAGAGGTAGAGGAGATTTACAGATGTTATCTTTATGGAAACAGCTTCAGGGTATTTATCAAGATGTACCAGAAGTTAATCTGGAAACGTTCCAAGCTAACCTAGCTAAGATGTTTCAACACTACGCTATTGTCCCCGGTGGGGCGGATTGGTTTATAAAGACAGCCGCAAGGCTGATTGCTCACTCCGGAGGGGAACCTGTTGATTTATCAGACGCGGTCTCGATTGTATTTGCTGGGGATCATGGTGCTAATGTTCCAATTGCCAAATTTGGCGACGCTAGCCTATCTTTGCCTGTTCCAGGTTTGGGTGCGGCTCTGTTAGCCAATGTAAATAAAGGAACAATTGCTGGATGGATAGGGAATACTTCCCCAGTAAACATCGTCCCAATTAATGTTGGGCTGAGAACTAAAAACCTTGATGGTCTATCTGGTAAGCCAATAGCATATGGTACCGAGAATTATTTGGATGGAAAGCCTGCTATGTCGGTTGAAAACTTCTTAGCAGCGATACAACTTGGCTATGACACAGTATCAGAAAGTCGTTCTGAGGAAAACCTTATCTTCGTTGGAGAAATTGGTTTATCAAATACAGTTTCTACAGCACTAGTGTTGTACAGTATGTTGCATGATATGGGTTTGCTTCCAAGAGAAGATGGTGAATATGTAGGTTTAGAATATGTGATGACGACAGGTGCGATACCTGATCCATCACGAAAGGACTTACGGATTCAGATTTTGAAGGACGCAATCCCAGATATTGAAGAGCAACTTCGCAATATGCATCCAATCGATGCGCTCCGCCACTTTGGTGGATATGAAATGGCGGCGATGGTTGGGGCATACTTGGCTGTGCCTAAGTTTTCTCCAGTTGTTGTTGGTGGAGTGATCTCCACAGTATGTGTAATGATTGCTAACTATATCAATCCCAATGTAATGGGACATATGGTAGGTTCAACAATCTCCACACAGCCCAACCATCAGAAGATGCTAAAGATCATGGGTGTAGCAACTCTTCTCACGGGGATCGGTACTGGCGAGGCGGCTGCTGAACTATTGTTGATGCCTTACCTTAGAATTTCTGCAGATTTGGCAAACGATTTTCTTGGGGTGGAGAGCAGTAATCCCCTACTTACAATGGGTCAATTGATGGGAGATGCGGCAAAATACGCATCTAAAGAAGAGTAGCGATGAACTGGAGAATTGGTCTTTTTGATCGTGATGGTACGTTATCGAAAGACCCTACAGATCTTTTCTCACATCTATTAGCAGTTGGGGTCTATCCTGTTATCACAACAGGTAGACCATTGGACTTAGTATTAAAAGGGTTTCCTGATTCGTTAGCATCAATGTTAATTGAGGACGGACCATTCGATCGTGTACCAGTCATTGCTCTGAATGGAGCATCTGTAGGCTGGATAAATAAGTCTGGGGAGTATGAGTATCAACTCCAGAGTAAGTTCAGCACCAGAGAGATATCCTTGATAGGAAGATATAGGGATCTGGGCAAATACGTAGAGGTAGCAATCCTCAATGGTACTCAAGGATTAGAGATAAGCTGCTTTAACCCAGACTATCTTCTCGTGATGAGACAGCATTTTGGGAGAGGTGTCCAAGACACTAACTTCGAAGCATTTACAGAGAGATTGTCTAAGGAAATAGGAAGTATAATACTGGTTGCTAGACCTGAATCGGTAGCAGCGATTACGAATTACCTAAGACGCTGCTTATTGCCCTTCGAGCTGGGAAGTTTCCCTGCAGGAAGGGTGAGTATCGATATACTCCCCACCGGAGTGAACAAGGCAACGACTGGGATGCTTCTTGCCCAGGAAGTTGGATATGATATTGCAGTGCTAGCGGGAGATGGTATAAAAACCTCGGTTGCGGGTATTGAATATCACGGCAACGATAAATGTCTACTTCAACTTTCGGATGTACCCGTAAGAGTGTTGGTGGGTGGCAGTAAGTCCAACCTCGCTACACATCATACGGATGCTCCAGAGAATCTCTACAAAGTAATAAGTGAAATAAATCTATAAGTCTTGTAATAGCAAGACTTGGGCGTCGCGAGGCGTCCATTTTTTATGTGCAAATTTATTCGATATGGATTATAATCATTTCGCTTACTATATTAATCGGGGAGTGGCTCAATTGGCTAGAGCACTCGCTTTGGGAGCGAGAGGTTGCAGGTTCGAGTCCTGTTTCCCCGAAATAACTTTGTTTTCATCTTTCTTAAATACAGATCTCAATTTATAAATGATATAGTTGGGTATATTAGATATACCTCATGGATCTTCAGCAACTAAACCAATTTTCCCTAGAAAGTGTTACTAGTTTTCAAAACATTCAAGCATTCGGTACAGCCGCCAATACTCCCTACTATATAAATAATATCGAGTACTACATAAATGAGTTGTTGCAGAAGGCTCAGGTAACGCAAGATAAGATAACTCAAATTAATAATGACTATCAGAATAGGGGGGTATTATATGGTTGGTATCTAGGTAAAGGCAACCCTCAACAAATTACCGAATCGGTAATTAAAATGACCCAGCAGATTGGATTTGATTCAACCGGTATGACTTCATATGGCCTAGCATCTTTACTTAATTTCTTTGGATTAGGGGTAGATTGTAGTGGTTTTGTGTATCAGGTTATGCTCCATGCCTTTACGGAAATAGATAAACGTGAAGAGTTCATAAACAGTCTTAATTGGACAGATCCTACACAGAAAGGACCTAACTATGCTGGAGTGTCTGTTTTTACAGGTTCGGCATCCACCGAAATCGCGCCTCATGATGCCAGAGCTATGGATATCGTTGTTTTAGGTACGGATGGTGATTTTGACCATATTGGAATGTTTGTAGAAGAGGATGGTCAATTGATGTTAGCGCAGTCCAATATTAATACAGAACCTACAGGACCAGGACTAACACAGGTAGATAAGACAACTACAGGATTGGACTTTAAACTACAGCAAACTTTTGGCGAGAGCTGGAATAGTCTTCTAAATCAAGAGCTTTTACAAGTTCGTAGATTAACCATTTCAAATGTGTAGTAAGTTAAAACTATATTGATTCTTCCATTAAACCTTGTTAGTGTGTTAAAAGGAGGGAGATATATCATTATCTCTAAAGAATGAATGAATTAAATCCACACAAGACGTTTACTAACCTAGATTCTATGATGTTTGGTGAGATTCTAGTAGAACGAGAAGATGTCGGCGATGGATGTTGTTGCGAGATTTTTGTAATGACTTTCAAGGCTGGTTGGAGCGTTGCCGACTACAAAGATGCTGCAGTTGTAATGTATGACTATATGGATACGGTCAAGCCTAAGGATATCTTCGTTGTGGCCGATTTTAGTGATCCAGGCCTATCATTTAGAAGGGATATTATAGGGCCTGTAGTAATAGATAGGCAGATTTTGCAATTGTCTGTTGAAGGTCCAGAGAACCGTAAGGGTATTTACTTTGTCTTTACAAACCAGAGGCTATTGTCATTTGCGAAATTCTCGGCATCGGCATATCAGAAATTTATAGACGATCTAATGAAACCTCAATACATTGTGCACTCAGTACAGGAAGCTAGAGACAAGGTTGCCAAGCAGTGTGCAGACTAATAGTATTTTGGTAGACTGAATAAGTTAACCAAGCCTCTATGCCTAATAATGCACTTGAATCTCTATTTAATCCTCAATCCATAGCAGTAGTTGGAGTGTCGACTGATGCTACAAAACTAAGCTCAGTCATATATAAGAATGTTCAAGATTCCGACTTTGGAGGAGCTCTATATCCCGTCAATCCGAAATACCCAGAAATAAATGGCTCTAGATCTTACTCATCTGTGTCTGAAATTGAAGGAGAGGTAGACATGGCTGTAGTAGTAATTCCCGCACAGTTTGTGATGGATACAGTTAAAGATTGCGTCAGTAAAGGTGTAAAAAACTGTGTAATTATTAGTGCTGGGTTTGGTGAGACTGGTAAGGAAGGTAGAGAACTAGAAGATCAGATTTTGGCCATTGCAAAAGAATCTGGAATGAGAATATTGGGACCAAACTGTTTGGGGCTTTCTGTTCCAAGGCATAACCTCGACGCATCTTTTGCCGCAACAGCTCCTATGCCAGGCAACATAGCATTCATTTCTCAGTCTGGAGCGTTTAACACAGCAATGCTAGATATGGCTGCAAGGTATAAACTAGGCTTTTCCCACTTCGTGTCACTAGGCAATAAATCCGACCTAAACGAACTAGATTTCGTAAAAGCTTGGATGGATGATGATAAGGTTCAGGTTATAGGGATGTATATAGAAGAATTTGCAGACGGACGTGACCTTGTTGAATTGGTTGCGCAAATTCGTAAGCCAGTTGTGATACTACATCCGGGGGAGAGTAGAGAGGCTCAAGATGCTATTGCTTCTCATACCGGTTCACTTGCGAATTCTTCGGAGGTTGTTAGGGCAGCTCTAAGAAAAGCTGGAGCAATCCAGGTTGATAGTATCGAGAAAATGTTTAATGCTCTTAAAGGGTTCTCTTGGAGTAAACCAGTTTCTGGTGAAAAGGTAGGAATTCTTACGAATGCCGGTGGACCTGGAATAATGGTTACTGACATGGTAGTTGCCAATCATATATCGCTTCCTCACTTCTCTGACGACTTACAGGCTCAGCTTAAACAGCACTTGCCCGATGCTTCGAGCACTATAAACCCTGTAGACTTGATCGGAGATGCTAAAGCAGATAGATATCATGCCGTATTAAACGAGTTGGACAAGAGTTCTGAGATAGACTTCATCTTGGTTATACTTACCCCACAACATGTAACTCAGATTGAAGAAACGGCTAAAGCTATTATTGAATATCACCAATCAGGAACTAAGCCAGTTATGGCTATTTTCTTTGGTTCTGAAAGGGTTTGGAGTGGATTGGAACTATTGAATGATGCAAAGGTGCCAGCATACGAGTATGCAGAAGAGGGAATTTTCGTTCTAGGGCACCTGCGTAAGTTCGCAAAGCATATCACTCTTGATCCTGAACCTACACAATTACCTGTTGAGCGCGACCATAGGCTAACAGAGATGGCCACAGATGAATCTATTGCACTTACTCAAGACATGGTGCACGAGATTGCTGATGGTCTGAGCTTTGATTTTCCGGCAGAGGCTACTGTTGATAGCTTTCAAGGAGCAGTAAACTTCGTAAGTGAACACGACTTTCCTGTGGTACTTAAGGCTAGTACAGAAGACATCGCTCACAAAACAGATGAGAAAGCTCTTTATCTGAATATCGTATCGAATGATGAGTTACAAAGAGCCTTCCAGGAACTGCAAGAAACAGTTAAAAAAGTAGCAGGTACAGATCAGCCTAAACTTTTGATTCAGCAGCAAATTAGCGGTGGGGAAGAACTGATAATTGGTATTACCAGAGATGGTGGTAGTGATGTATACGATTCAGACGGGGATGGCTTCGGGCATCTGATACTGGTTGGTAAAGGTGGAATATACACAGAAGTATACAAAGATACCGCCACGGCACTAACACCAGTGTCTCGAGATCAATTACGCCAAATGGTAATGAGTACTAATGTTTCGAAGGTTCTGATGGGAATCAGGGGAGCACCACCACTTGCCCTAGATAAATTGATCGATACTCTAGAAGCCGCTCAGCTTTTGGTGACTAAGTTTCCTGAGATTGACCAATTGGATATTAACCCAGTGATTCTGACTAAAGACCGCTGCATTGCAGTTGATATGAAGGTTTTTATTAAGAAGTAGACTACAGCCTTATTAGTTCTAAACGAACTTATTAACTAGATTTTCGATTGAGTAGCTTTTGACTTCCTCCACCAAACTTGTTGTAGAATCTGTACGGTTGGCTTGTCTGGCCATGTAGTCCGGTTTTTCAGGCTGATGATATAGAATTCCAGTTGCAATTTTTTCGTTCAGATCTACAGAGATTTGCTTTGCCTGATTAATATCGGTATTGTCGTAGTCTTCTAGGGTGATGGTATCGAATACCCTTTCTTGATACCACTCGTGAGGTGTAACTTTATTGTATGTAGGACAGTATTGTAGTACTTCGATGATGCTCAGGCCCTTGTGTTTTATTCCTTCTCTTATTAATGCCGTCATTTGCTGTACGTCACCAGAAAAAGTTCTGGCTGCAAAAGAAGGATTAAGTGCTAGAACTAACTCCATAATATTCAGAGTATCTGCAGTTACTCCATCAGGAGAGGTATTCATTGGTACATCTTGTCTAGTTGCTGCTGATGCCTGTCCTGTTGTGAGTGCATAGTTAGAATTATTGTGGATGATATATGTCAGATTGTAGTTATTACGGATAGCGTGAACCAAATGGCTGATTCCTTCACTCAGGGCTGCCCCATCTCCAGCAGAAGCAATTGTCGTCAATTTGGGATTAGCAATCGCTGCTCCGCAGGCAAAAGGTAAGGCCCTACCATGCAAACCATGAAATCTATATCCACCTATTTTGTCGGCACCGTTTCCGTTGCATCCAACATCATAAACAAGCATGGCATCCCTTGGGGTTACACCCTCTGCAACCAAAGCGCGTTTTGTCGCTGCAGCTATACCGTAATTTCCACAGTTAGTACACCATGTATAAAGGTTATCTGAATGATAGTTGCTTATTTGTGTTTCGCATCCTGCACAGCTCATTTTTCTAGATAATTAATAATATCTTCTACGAAGAAGGGTCTTCCGTCGTATTTAAGTAGTTTCTCTTTGAATTGTATTCCAGTTTGACTAGCGATTAGTTGTCCAAGCTGCCCAGTGTTATTGTTCTCAATTAATATAAACCGTTTGTCTTGAGACATTAGCTTCTCTAGCTTTTCAGTTCTAAGTGGCC
>CAYGMI010000038.1:0-11001 GCA_964351125.1 uncultured Candidatus Saccharibacteria bacterium
TTCGACGCTTGGGACATGCACGCCACCGAAACGGGCAGTTGCCCAGCTCAGAATATACTCATCATGATCTCCTCGTATAATAGACTCCAGTGAGAATTCAGGCTGGAGCATTGCAGGGCTGTCAAAATCGCGCTTCCAGGGCTCCCACGTCAGAATAGGCGTAACATCCATTCCCTTAAGTTGCTCGATGTAGGCAGTCGGAAAAGGAGCGTCTGCATCACCCCAAGCATGAAAGAACAATAAATACTTCATCTTATATCCGAATATCCTTTCAAAAGCCACATAGTCCTTAAACTCGTTTCCTGGACCAGAATTAAGGTAACACCGAAATCCTTCGAAGCATAATCTAGGTTCTGTGCAGATCGCGCAGATAGCGTAGTATCAGTCTTGATTTTCACTATATTTAGCTGTTCTAACTGACTTGGCGTGTTAGTATCTTCTGTTTCAGAGTATCCGAACCTAAATAATATACTGCCCAAAACTACCAAAGTAGACAGTACAACTAGCAATTTGTATGTGTGTTGAGGGTTTTTCTTCATTTATAGGTACTAGACCTTATTGTCCTATAGTGGTACAATGTATATAGTAATTATTTAGAAATATTCAAATAAATGAATAATTTTTGGACAAGAACAGCAGGATTATTATCACTTGCTGCATATACAATATACCTAAGTTTCGTTATGAGTAGGTTGAATCCTGCATACCCGGTATTGGTAGCAGCTTTCGTTGTCTACAACATTGTCGCATACTTAATATTTGTTGTTTTCGTTTTGAATACATGGACTGGTAAAGTACCTGCTCCAAAAATTCTAAATGGTACAAAGCTACCTAAAGTCGGAATTATTGTACCAACATGGAGGGAGCCTGTGGAAATGGTTCAGGCTACACTACTTTCGATTCTGCACCAGAACTATCCACAAGAAAAAATGGTAATCGTGGTGAGTGATGACGCGGCCAACCACCAGATGCAGCAAATGACTGTATCTTTGGCACGCTCATATCCAAATACTGAATTCATTTATACGATTCCGGCAGAAAAAGGTAGTCCCGAGAGAAATGGTGAAGGTAAAGCTGGTAATCTTAACTCTGCATTACTATTGATCGAAGGAAGAGCGGATATCCAATTTATTGAAACACGTGACGCTGATGATTTAGTTGGTCATCCAGACTTCTTAAGACATGTACTAGGTCAACTAATCTCAGATCCTAAGCTTGCATTTGTGCAAACAACCAAATCTGTATTTACAGATAAAAACGACAGATTCGGAAACCGTGAAGACTTCTTCTATAGATCTGTAATGCTCTACAAAAACGGTGCAAATGCAGTATTCCCATGTGGATCTGGACTAGTCTGGAGCAAAACTGCACTACTTGATATTGGTAGATTCCCAGCTTGGAACTTGGTTGAAGACTTCCAGTCAGGTGCAGAGGCACTCAAGAGAAGCTGGAAAGGAATTTATCTGCCATTTATCGGTGCAATTGGACAAGTTGCCCCCGACGATATTCCAAACGTTTATAAACAACGAGGTACATGGGCTCTAGATTCTCTTAGATTTATGTTCTGGGGTAACAAACAGGGTCTAAATGTTAGACAAAGGCTTCATTACTTTGACTCAGCCTTGCTATACATTTTCTCGAGTGTTACTTTTCTATACAGCTTCGTATTGGCAATCTGGTTGATTATTGGTGACAGTCCTGTGACTGCAAATACTGTAGAAACTACTATTTATCACTTTACTTGGTTACTGACATTCTTTGTATTCTTGAAGGCGCTAGCTTACAAAGGTGATGTCCCTATCAGTTCAGTACTAAGAGGAATGCAGAATATGTTCAGCTTGGCCCCAATCTATATTATCGCGATTGTAAAAGCTTTAATTTATGGACCAAATAGAAAGCCAAAATATAAAGTAACTAGAAAATATACCAAGCAAGGACTACACGTCTTACAGGTATTACCACAATTGATACTAACCATCTTTTTATGTGTGGCAATTGGAATGCATATCAGACTATATATTTCTTCGGAAAACATCTTTGATCTTGTAAACATTGCTTGGGCAGGAATGTTCATAGTGGTATTTATGAGACCAATCACAAATGCATTCCATGGATTTAACTTTGGAAAAGCTCAGAGTCTTGCCCAACCGCAAGTCATCTACCAGCAGTATGAGCAAGAGAATACTGAGCTAAGAAAACTAATAGAGGGATAAGTTGTTACAACAAAAAAGCATAAAAGGGGCAAAGTAGGCCCCTTTTGCTTAATTAGGTTAATTTGCTATTCCAGAACTTCAGCAAACTTAGGTGCTATTTGTTTTTTTCGAGAAGTTACCCCCTCTAATAGCATTTTGCCATCTTCGAATTCCCTACCAAATACCTTCTTTGCTATCGCATCTGTACTATCTGATACAGACAATAATGTAGCATTCGAGTTAATTATATCTACTACAAAGAAAAACATATCGGCCAAAGACTCTTCTTCTTTAACAGCTGCAATTTCTTTTACCAACTGCTGCTGCATTCCAATAGCTTGCGAAGGATCAGTTGTTTCTAGTACAGCAATCTTATATTTCTGTCCGCCAAAATCGAAGTTCTTCGCATCGGATAACAATATCTCTCTGATATTCATTCCATCAAGGTTAGACTTTGCTGCAAACATTTCCTGAGCAAATTCATCCATATCTATACCTGCAATTTCTGCCAGCTTAGCCGCTACTTCTCTATCCTTTTCTGTCGTTGTAGAGCTCGTGAAGTTCAAAGTGTCAGAAAGTATAGGTGCCAACATTAGTGTAGCCATTTCTGGAGTGATTTTATTCACATCTTCTCCCATCACTTCCCAGATCACAGTTGGAACGCTGCCGTAGGTGCGAATTGTCATCTTGATTGGGCCATCAGTCTTAAGTCCAAAAAGCTTATGATGATCAATAATTTCAACTATTTCTGCGTCTATGGCACCATCAATTAGCTCTTCCGGATTATTTGTATCTAAAATTACTAGCTTGTCATCCTTATCAATAGAGTTTAGTATTTCAGGAGTAGCAATATTTAGCTTTTCGAGTACGAACTTAGCTTCACGGTTAGGTTCTGCGCCAATAAAAGCTTTAGCTGGAACACCTTTTACGTCGTTAAGGTACCAAGCGTATAGAATAGGTGAGCAAGTTGAGTCTGTATCTGGTGGAGTATGTCCAAGGACTTTCAAATCTGTCATTAAGTATCTATAATAACTAAGCGACGAATTATCCAATAAATTGACTAGTACGACAACTGCCCAATGATAATAGACAAACTAAACCCACTTAGAGCATTACGCTGGCAGCGTCTCAAAAGCAGAAGTGGAAAACGCAACAAACAAATTTCCTACTCTAAGATAATTGCAGTAACTGGCTCTGCAGGTAAAACAACCACAGCACACCTACTTCACCATATTCTTTCTTATGGAGGGAAGAATACTGGATTGATATCTACCTCAGGTATCTGGGCCAACGGTAAACAACTAGACCCTGACTTTGTAGTAAATGTAGCCTCAGAGCAAGAATTAAACACAGCTTTAGTAGAGTTGAGTAAGCAAGGAATGGATTTAATTATTGTAGAAGCCCCTGCAGGACTAATTGCTCAAAAAAGATTTTTTGGGATGACATTCGATTCACTTATTCTTACTAATATTGGAGGAGGAGACTTTGCACGAGATTTTGTTAACGAAGAGGAGTACGCTCAAACTATATTCTCGCTCTTACACCAAGTTACCGAAGAAGGAATGGCAGTACTAAACGCAGATGATGACTCTTCAGAGTGGATTGCTATAAATGCCGAAAGAATTAAGCAGAACATCTACGCAGCATGGAGTAGTAAACAACAGGCAGAAGACCTAGAGATAACTCTAACTGGAACCAGATTCAAGTATTCTGGTGGATTCTTTGAAACTAAGACAATCTCTCAATTATATCTGGAGAATACTTTGCAAGCGATTATGTTGGCAAGTAAGTATGTGGGGCTAGATTCTGTTGATGCAGCACTTAACTCTTATAGAGGGCTAGCGGGGCGTGAACAGATTCTAAAGATGCAGCCAACTACTATTTTGGTGGACTATGCGTATCAACCTATCGTTATCGACATGCTTTTGTCAGACATCCGTAGCAGTATTCCTAAAACAAGTAGAATCATTACAATTTTAGGTGCAGCAGGACAAAGAGGTGATTCCAGAAAGCAGGTAGGAATACCTGCAGTTAAATACTCAGATATTGTAATGCTTGCCCCTCAAGACCCTCGAGGAGAAGATGTGGTAACAATTAATACCAGAATTGCCGAATTAACAGAGTCATATGGTGGAGTATTGGTCGAGAGATTTATCGACATGCAAGAATATGAGACTATTCCTAAGGATAACTTAAACGAAAAAATAAACAGAGTAATGCTGAATAGCGATGTGCCCATTATTAGCTTTGACTCCAACAGCCCTGTAGGTAGATATAATGCAGTAGACTACGCTCTAGAGTTGTCCAAGCCAGGTGATGTAGTTGCGATACTAGGTAAAGGAGATGATGATGTTATGGATTTTGGTGACACTCTATACGAATGGAGTGACGAGAAAGCAGTACGCGATGTGCTAGACAACATGATAGAAACTGAAATCAGCCCTGGCATAGGAACTGAGATTAACTAATAAGCTCCTAACTTATAAAGTCAGATATTCTGGCTTATGAGACATACTTTTAACTTCCTTAAGCCTTTCAATCTCGTCGCCGAGTAGTTGCATATATAGAACATATCCAACTTTAGATATATGCCCACTCTGCTTCTCTCCTAGCAAAGTACCTGCACCTCTTATCTCTAAATCTTTACTTGCCACTTGGAACCCAGCTCCTAACTCACTAGCGTCAACTATCGCTTTAAGTCTATCTAAGTAAAGCCTAGTTGTTTTCTTCTGTTCTTGAGTGAGTTCTTGATCAATATCGTGGCCCTCATAGAATAAAAGACAATGAGCCTGCCGATCAGATCGTCCAACACGACCTCTGAGCTGGTAAAGCTGAGAGAGTCCAAACATATGGGCTTTATTAATTACGATCGTATTAACGTTAGGTAAGTCTAAGCCATTCTCGATAATAGTAGTCGCTAGTAAGATATCGAATTTGCGCTTATAAAAGTCTGACATAGCTTTATCCAGACTTGCAGGTGACATCTGACCGTGAGCAATCCCGATTTTGATACCAGGTAGTAAATTCTTAAGCTTAGCTTCCACTGTGGCTATACTCTGCACGCGATTATGCACAAAATATACTTGTCCTCCGACAGATATCTCATTTTGAATAACCTCTACTACTCTATTCCAATCATCACGAATCAACTCAGTCTTTATGGCTTTTCGACCTGTAGGAGGGCTAGTTATCACCGAAATATCTTGGATGTTAGATAGCGCCATACCCAGAGTTCGAGGTATTGGAGTCGCGCTTACAGACAGATGATGAACTCCGTAGTTAACTTGTTTAATCTTCTCTTTCTGTTTAACTCCAAACCTTTGCTCTTCGTCTACTATTAGTAGTCCTAGATTATCGAACTTAATGTCATTACTCAGTAGCCTGTGAGTTCCGATAATAATATCTACTTTACCGAGGTTTACATCATCCACTTTTAATCTATTCTGTTTGGAAGTAAAGAAACGTGATACGCCTTCAACTTTGTATTCCGTGTCTGCAAATCTATCCTTAAACACTGCTAAATGTTGTGCTGCCAGTACAGTGGTAGGACATAATACGGCAACCTGTCCGCCAGCCTCTACCATTTTAAATGCTGCTCTGATCATCACTTCTGTCTTACCAAAGCCTACATCTCCTATAAGAAGTCGATTCATTGGAGTTTCTGACTCCAGATCAGTCATCACTTCATTAATAGCTCGGATTTGGTCATCAGTCTCTGTATATGGAAATTTCTCTACAAACTCTAAATAGGACTTTGTATCCGCAGCTTCGATCTTCGCAGCTTTCGAAAGTTCCCGTCTGGCATAGTGTTCTACAAGCTCTTGCGCTAAAACGACTACTGATCTTTTTACTTTTACCCTCTCTTTATCCCAGGTCCCACGACTGAGACTTGATAGCTTTGGCTCCTCACCGGCCATTCCAATAAATTTACTGAGTTTTTTTATTTGAGTCACAGGTACTAGCAACTCGTCGTCACCTGCATACTCAAGATGTAAGTACTCCTGCAATTGATCGTTTGCCACTTCTTGAGTAAGGCCTTTATACTTTGCAATACCATGATCCTCGTGTACAACGTAGGTTCCCAAAGTAATTTCACCTTCGAACTGCTTTAGTAGTCTACTTGAGTTGCTTGCATCAGAATTAGCGGTGAGATATACAGTTCCAAATATTTCTCTGTCCGTAAAGCAAGACTCTTTCTGACTGGATGATTGGTACCCTGCAGGTATCTGCTTCTTAGCATGATCAGAATCTAAAATGTAACAGTGAAGCTGCTCTGGTATATCTTTCGGATGCTTGGTATCAATCTCGATTCTGTAGCCTAAAGAATTGAGACGCCCAAGCTCTTTCTCGAATAAATCCATCCTTCCCCAAAATAATTGAGGATAAACGTAGTCATATTCACTAATATCGAACTGTCTTGCGAAGTCGGGGAAAAATGCTGAATAAATTCCTAGATTCTCAGTATCTAGATTATCTGTAGCCACCAGTGATTTGATATCTACCTCGTCTTCAAGCAGTTCTTTTGCCACTGCAATCCTCTCTAATCCTCTAGTCTTCTTAGATAATGTAGGGTCAAACAAATGCAGAGACTCTAGCTCCTCGTCAAAGAAACTTGCTCTGATCGGGAGTGCGTATCCTGGACTCCAAAAAGTTAAGGTATCACCTCTTACAGAAATTTGATTAAAGTCATTTACAATACCGACCCTTTCATAGTTCTGGAGAATAGATTTAAGACCAGAAAATGTTATGTGCTTCTTCTCGTAAAAACCTAACTGCTCTAAGTGGCTGTAGATTTGTGGTGTAAAAGTAGTGGCGTAGAAAGCCACCCTATCTTCGTTTACACGTAGGGGTATTAAGTGTGGCAGTATTTTTACTAACTTGATATTGTTCAACCTGTGATTATATCAGAGTAATTTCGTTAAAGTCCCAATTAGGCATGTTACAATCTCACGTTTAACATATATAACCATGACTGCTGAAAGTAATTTCGACGCACAAGGAGACACTAACAAGTTACAACCATACTATGATGCCCTATACAAAGATAGAGTTGCTAACTCTGCTGATTTGACTCTAGCTAGAGAGATATTCATTAACAGTTCATACATTGCTTACGTAGGACAAGAGACCAATCAAGAAAGTGGTGAGATTAGGTTCCACTTCTACGTATGCGAGATTGATCAAAACGGTTGGGTGAAGATAAAGTTTAGGCCACATCAAGGGTCTGACGACTCAAAAACACATCGTGCCGTTTATCTGAACCTGGAGCAAGGTATAAGTTCAGTATCTGAAGTACCTCCATTAATTAGGGAACAAGCTGCATGGGCTGCCAAGTATTTCGAGCCAACTATTCAAAACCTTGCTTTACCTGGTTTAGTAGAGCTTGAGTATATAGTAGATGATTCTACGTTAGTCACTACTAGAGTTGTAGTAGATAATGGATCAAGCTTTCAGAAGAAAGAAGTAATCTTTAGGGAGAGCGATGAACCTATGAATTTTAAAACTTGGCTACTACTTCAGAACTTCGAGATACTTACTGAGAATAATATATATGGAGGAGAGTATGAACTAGTAGAGGCCTATGAGAATGCTAAATCAATCGTTATTCTGCTTTCTAGTGGGAATCTTGTAGTAGTGGATGCAATTACAAAGAGAGTCCATAACCTTAATAAGATATTCCAAAGTTGGCTCATAGCTAACAATATTAAAGGCGCACACAAACTAATAATAGAGTCTGTCGACAGAATTACAGTAGAGGACGAGGTGGTATTACGTGTAAGAGACCTAGAATTGAGCAAAGTAGGTAGTGTTGTAAAGTTTAGATTAAATTTAGAAACGGGTAGTGTTTGTGCTTACCAAGGTGGTGTAACCGAAGAAATTGGACCGCAGATTCTGGATCTAGTTTCTCACGAATCTTAGTCAGTTGATAGTAATCCCAACTGTTTAGGCGATACATGTTTGGGAGTTTTCACCTTTACTGTTTTCGGGCCAGTAGGCTGGAGGGAAGTGTTCTCACTGTTTTCAAATTTGTGTAGTATCTGCTCTGCGCGACTCGTTACCTTCTCGGGCACTCCAGCAATCTTGGCGACGTGGATTCCATAGCTCTTACTAGCACTGCCTTTAGATATTTTATGTAGGAATTTCACTTCTTTACCTGTATCAGTAACTTCCACATTATAATTATCTACAGTGTCATATTTCTCGCTCAACTCAATCAGCTCATGGTAGTGAGTAGCAAATAATGTCTTGGACCCGAGTTCCTCTTGAATATACTCGATAATCGACCATGCAATTGCAACCCCATCGAAAGTACTAGTCCCCCTACCGACTTCGTCTAAGATAACCAAACTTTTCGAAGTAGCATTATTTAAAATATTCGCTGTTTCGTTCATCTCGACCATAAAGGTTGATTCTCCTTTGCTCAGGTTATCGGCAGCTCCCACCCTGGTAAAGATTCTATCTACTAGCTCAAATTCGAAGGTGTCCGCAGGGACAAACCCACCAGCTTGAGCAATTAAGACTATTAGAGCTACCTGACGAATATAAGTAGACTTACCGGACATATTTGGCCCAGTTAAAACAATTAGACTTGTACTATTGTCGAATTCAACACCGTTTGGAGTAAAAGATTTTTGGATCTCTTCGACTACTATGTGCCTTCCTCTTACTATCTTTAACACATTATCGGCCAGTTTAGGCTTACAGTACTGCCTTGCACGCGCAATCACGGCAAAATTTGTATACACATCAAGCTCTGCAACTAGTTGAGCGAAATACAAAAGCTGATTAATAGATTCTGCTACTTGATTTCTTACTTCTATAAATATGTTGTACTCTAGTTCGTATAACTCTGATTCTGCGTTCAGAATTTTATCCTCCCACTCTTTTAGCTCTTGAGTGATATATCTCTCTGAATTTGTAAGCGTTTGCTTTCGAATATAAGTATCTGGAACCTTGTCTGAATGTGTTTTGGTAACTTCTATGTAGTAGCCAAATACTTTGTTATAGCTCACTTTTAGGCTAGGAATAGAGTGCTCAGCACTTTCTCTAGCTTGAATCTCTGATAGTATTCTCTTTCCTCCTGACTTTAAGGATCTAAGTTCGTCGACTTTAGAGTTGAAACCTTCTTTGATTAGTCCTCCATCTGAAATGCCCACAGCAGGATCATCCTTTATTGTAGATTCTATTAACTCAACAGCTTGCTGAGCCTCTGTAATTGCTGTTAACTCACTATGTATATGTCTAAGTCTATTTGAATCTCGATTCTGTAAATTATCTGACAAAGACAACACAGATAGTAGCCCATCTTTTAATGCTATTAAGTCTCGGGCATTAGCTGTCCCACTACCAACGCGACCAAGGACTCTCTCTATATCTGGAACCTGGTTTAATACACTTTGTAACTCAGAGACTTCAGCAGGTAACTGAGTGAGCTCTCCCACTGCATCCCACCTTTGTATTAGCTTTTCACTATTGATAAGTGGTCTAATTAACCAATCTCTCAGCATTCTCTTACCCATACTAGTACTGCAGTGATTGAGTTGACCGAACACGGTGGCAGAATAATCATCACCAGAAATTGGATAAAGCAGTTCTAAATTTTTAATAGTATTCGAATCAAGCTTCATGTAATCATCAATTTGATAGTCTTGCACTCCACGTAACTGCTCCAACGAGCCTCGATGACATTCCTGTGCATAGATTATCAGGGCACCCAACACTCTGATGATGCTATCTTGTGATCCAATTCCAAAACCTTTTAGAGAGTTTGTTTTGAACTGTTTGTTCAATAACTGATAATTAGACTCAAGCTCAAATTCTGCCTTGGGACGGATAGTTAGCGAAGAACTGATTGTGTTCACTAGCAAATCAGCCAGATCAGTTTGGAAGTAAATTAACTCCGCAACACCAATTCTTGATATCTCGCGTAAAACATTCTGCTTTGAACCTTCTAGTTTGAGTAGACTACCCGTGGATAGATCACCGATGGCGCAGTAATACTTTTGATTATCAACTAGGATGGCAGCTAAATAGTTATTACTAGAATCCTCTAGGGTGTTCTCGTCTAGGAGTGTACCTGCAGTAAATACTTTACTGACCTCCCTTTCTACTAGTTTTCCTGCTTCTGGCTCTGATACCTGGTCAACAATCACCACTTTTCTGCCAGCTTTGACTAGCTTAGGAAGATAATTATCTAGTGCATGATAAGGAATTCCAGCCATGGGGATTCTCTTTTCGCCTTTGCCTCTTCCAGTTAATGTAATTCCCAGTATTCTGGATATGTCTTTTGCATCTTGTTCAAAGGCTTCATAGAAGTCTCCTAGTCTAAAGAATACAACCTCATTAGGATATTTTTGCTTAATTTCGTTGTACTGTTGTTGCATCGGAGTCATAGGGGATTATATCTATCAGAAGGAAAAAGTGCACCCAAAATTCGGATGCACTTATTTTGTTACTCTATACCTAAGAAGTTCTTAAGTTTGCGCTTGGATGCTTCTGACAACTCAGTTTCCAATGCTTCTGCTAGAGTCAACCGTAGCTGTGGTATATCATCTAAAGATAGTAAACCGCTTGTACTAAAATCAGATATGGCACCTTTTAGACCAATCGTTTTTAGCATTCTTATGTTTCTGCCAACTATTGCCGCTGTACCTGAACGTACCAGATAGAATTCAGCCTTATTGTTAGCACTTAACGACAATTCGTCAATACTTACAATGGTAGAAGCGAATCCCATTAAAGCATTACTGATAAGCTCAGATATTGTCTTCGACCTTTCTGAGTCGTATATAAAAATGAGGTTCCTCAT
>CAYGMI010000038.1:11011-11933 GCA_964351125.1 uncultured Candidatus Saccharibacteria bacterium
CCAACTCCTTAATGCTATTTATATACTCTCTATTTTAACTTACCCATTCTATATAAGCAAATATTGCTTTCCATCTTTGAGCAATCAGTGATACAATTCTTCGCTACAACGCCGGGGTGGTGGAACTGGTAGACACGCTGGTCTTAGGAACCAGTGGGAGCTAATCCTGTGCAGGTTCGAGTCCTGTTCCCGGTATATTTACCCTCAATTACTAATTTCCATGTTACTGCTGTAATGTCTATGTAAAGTTAATATTAATTATAAATATTGACTATATACCCTATTCGGCGGTAAAATTAGTGATGAGTACAGATGAAAAGGGCTTGCAACGCCTATCAGAGAAAACCGTAGGAGCTTCGGTTGAGCATGATTCAGAGGCAGCAATTATAGAGAGATTAGAGTTACTACCTCAAAAACCAATAAGAGAAAGCTTTATAATCAAGGTTGATAGCTTTGGCAAAATCACTTACAGTCAAAACGATAGTATCCCCAGATTTGCAGGTATGATTCAGGATTTACTGCATCCAAGTGTATTCGGAACATTAATAGCCAATCAAGACAATGATACGGCTACGCATTGGACTCTAGATAAATATAAGAAGGTATTCTTTTCTAGAAAATCAGTCATCACCCCATTATCTACGACTACTGATCCTGCAGGCAAAGAATACATAGTAGACGTTGAGTTAAACTATTTTCCTAACGAGGAATTCACTATTTTAGGTCACACAATCAGACACGATGTACTATCTGCATACTCAATAGCTTTGGGCTATATAGATATGACAGTCCCTGATGTAGAAGTACACTCTGTCAGAGATATAATAGAAGAAGTGATAAATTCCGAAGAACCTAGCCCTTTCTTGGTGGAAATTGCAGGTACTGCCTTGCGGGAATACAAAGTCGGAAACTACCAGACATA
>CAYGMI010000039.1:0-11904 GCA_964351125.1 uncultured Candidatus Saccharibacteria bacterium
TATACCACCATATTCTCTAGATACAGACATCTCTCTGACTAACTCTTCTCGCTTTTGGGACTCCCAATCCAGTTCAGCTACCATCCCTGCGATGTTTTCAGGGATCTGTCCGACTTTGAATATCTCTTCTAATCTAGGTAGTAAAAACTCTTGATAATCATTTATGTCTAAGCCAAGATCGCCAATAGTCTTTACTATAGTCTCCAGTTGTTCAGGTATAAGCTTAATCTGTTCATCTACTAACCTCGCTGCGAATTGATGTAACTTATCTATAGAAAGCAATTCCTTAGTTTTTAGGATTAACAAAGTGTTTACCATGCTGGCTATTGACTGTGGTGAATCTAATAGCTCTGCAGGAATAGTATTTAACGCATTTTGAATAGATTCAGAATAGATAACTCTAGAAAAATCATACTCTCTAAAATGCCTTAACCTTGCCCAAACTATTACCGAATGTTGGGGCTGTGGTATCTCGGAGTTAGAATGCATCGAAAAGTCGAATCCCAGCGCTCCGTCGCTTGCCGAGTTGCTAATAGCTGAGTACAACAGTGGTAAGTTAGTGGTACTACCAATCTTACTAACTATATAGCTCAATAACGTTTGACTCCAATCGTTTGTACGACTCCCAAATCTAGATCTCAGTGCAGGTAGAACCATAGTCAGAAAATCTTCGAAGTCCAAACTCTCAGAAATTTTAAGTAATATCTTCAGATTTGATTCTTTGTCTATTTCATACCTGGTTAGTCTATCTACTAACATTGAGATTATCTCTTTATGAACCAAATTATCCTCTGAAAATACATCGATATCTGGAACATCATCAAATGCAGATAAATATTTAAAAAGATATTCTTTTAAGAATTCTACTTTGTCATCTACACGAGAATTACTTACTGCCGTTTTAATAATTTCGTCGCAGAAATTCCTATACTCCTCTTTGCTAACTTTAGAATCTGGATCCTCAATCCTAGAAATCAATGAACTACTCCTAGACGCACTAGCTAACATTTCGTATGCAATCAGAGAGTGTATTTGAGACTGACTGCTAGGCAATTCTCTAATTACTACCAACAAAGCTTTTTGTAAATCTCTACGTGAAGTAATACCCTCCTTTATGAACGAGTCAGTAAGGTCTTGAATTATTAAATAATTAATTACACTTCGCAGGTCTCCCCAACTACGCTCCGCGATAAGCTGAGTACATATTTCGGTTGCCCAACCCAACTCAATCATCTTCTTCAGAATAAACTCTCTCTTACCTACAGCCTTGTAAGACAACAAAGAAAGCCGACCAACAATCTTCCTAACTGTAAGTCTTCTCGAGCTTTCTACTTTCTCTAAGAGAATAGATACTTCCTCTGCTGTTACCATCCCAGAATCAAGACCTCGTTGAATGAGTCCTTCTAAGTCATTTTCAACGTCTGTTGCAGTTGTTAGCTCTTCCACGCCTAACGTGTTTTCAGGGTCTTCAAACACTAAATTGTGTTCGTCTCTATTCGGGTTCATCGGAAAGCTTTTCTTGGAGCTGGGCAATTAGTAATTTCACAAAGTGAACATGCTCTTCTATATCATCTTCGATTAGTTCTAGTATTTTTTGATCTTCGTTTTCTGCTGTGGAATTTTCCATATATCAATCTATCAAAGATTGTATATAGATTCGAGGATATATCGGAGAAATTACTAAGCGGGCGAGCAGACTCGAACTGCCCTCTTCGCCTTGGAAGGGCGACATAATAGCCACTATACTACGCCCGCTTGGTCTATGTAGTCCGCTGCTATTAGCGGTAACGCGATTATATCAGAAAATAGGAGATCTGTTTAAGACTCCAACCCCCGCATTCTTTCTGGGCTGCCCCAGAACATCATCGCAAGCCTTTGTTCGTTAGAGTTCCAGAATTCTTGAAAGCCTCCATAGTAATTCTCTGTTTTCTCCAGAACAGCAGGGAAAACTTGTTTAAGCTTATACCATTGTTTTTCTAGGGATTGCTTAAGCACTAGTAGGTCTGCTTGTTCTGGATCTAAGTTATCGTTATGTCTTCCGAGTTCGAGAATAAACTTCATTGCCATTAGCTCCGGATCAGGATCTAGCAAACTCAACGTCTGCCTGGCATCTAAATGTCCAAAAGATTCTTCGTATTCATTTACTTCCTTCTCGTACCCTACTCCTTCGTAGTCAAGCCCTGTGATTTCTAAAGATAACCAGTCTGTAAGGCCCTCGTCTATTGTTTCTAGTACTGCATGGTTCATCTCATGCGAGATAATCCGCAGTAGCTGTGCTTGATTTGAGAATAGAGCTACCATTGGTGGAATACCTATATAACCTCCTGCTTCTCCTCCAGCCGAATAATATCCACCTACTCCAGGCGGAATAAATCTATCAATATAAAAATTGCTCTGAATTCCAGCTAGGTTCTCAAGATAGATCTCCTTATTTTCGTCTGAAAGGTTTGATTTTTGTACATCTGTAGCAAGCTTATTGGTGGCTTTTGCAATAGTAGCCTCGAACAGCATTCTACGCTGTTCAGCATATTCCTCTCCATATTGTTCTGCAGCAAGATCAAAGAAATGATCTGGTTTAAGTAGGCGCTCCTGCTCTTCTGCGTTTTCCTGACTAGCAGGCATTTTAAATTCTATTGTTCCCATTTGGCTAGTAATAAATACTAAGGGAACTACAACGCAAGTTATAGGATAATGTCACAAATTATTTATCTGAGAAGCTGTTATTGGTGAATTTCTCTGAGACTACATCATTATCTATCTGCTTGAATGTAACGTCTTCGCCACCAATGGTGTTTCTGAAAATAGCTACAGGAGTAAACATAATTCCAAAAGGAAATCCCCACCAACCAAGTATGATACTCATAAAGGAATAAGGTAACCCAATCGAAAATCTTTTGAACCAACCATCTGTTGCTTCGAATTCAAATACTCTACTTCTGCGTCTTCTAGTAGAGGTAATAGTAGAGATCACATACTGGTACCTAATTTTACGTTTTGGAGCCTCAGTCGTTACCAACGATTCGTCTTTATTTACAATATTTTCTAGCTGCTCAGCAGCTTCGGATGATAATGGTTCCATATGCTCAATTCTACTCTAACTAACTTGTGGAGTCTAGAAAATTAAGTTCTCCACAAACATATCAACTAAATAACATTATTTGAGAAGTGTTGACTATATATAACATATTATATATAATTAGCAGGTATATAGATGTATATATACAATAGAGTCTTTGAGAAAGTTTTAATCTGATTCGATATATTAAATAAGCCGGTTGTGTGGATAACTTGAACAGTAGTTCCAGGTCTGGCAAATCGTTAAGTCGCTACAGTCGCTAAATGGGCTTTAGCATCTAAAGCCGCTTAACTGAGCCTGCAAATAATTATACTGGAGATTATCGCCTGCCGGCTGATTTAGTATTTCGAGGATTAGAACCCTCCTATCCTGCGTACCCCCAAGTGATCGCGTACGTCATCAAAGATCTCCATCCATAGTACTCTAGAGTTATGAGAAGCTAAATCACCTTCTGTAGGTGCCTCTAGCCTTGTCAGCATCACGAAGGACCTATCTGGAGAGGCGTCATACCCTACATATGTAGCATTAATATCATAAGAATACCCTGTACTGGTAGCGATTAGCGCAGTTCCAGACTTCATAGCTATTTTGTAGTCTCGTAGATCGTCATACTCATGCTCCCAAGGGAATATATTGTTCTCGTAAATAACATGCATCATCTCGTCCATTTGTGCAGTAGTTGTTGGCTTAATAACTTGCTCTACTGCTACAGGGGCGAAGTTTACAACTTCGCCATCAGATTCAACAATCTTAGTAACTATCTTAGGTTGCATCCTTACGCCATAGTTAGCTACCGCTGCTACCATAGAAATCGCTTGAACAGCGTTTGCTTGGAATGAGTGACCGTAAGAGTACGCAGCGATGTCACCGATGTTCCATAGTTGCCAGTCTTTAAGAAGACCAAATGATTCACCCGCAAGATCTACTCCTGAGTGCTTTCCAATTCCAAACTTTGTTAGATACTCATAGAACATGCCTGGGTGAGCTTTCTCAATATTATCTGCCAAGTGCAAAAAGTAGATATTGTCTGACAATGCGAAGGCTTCATTGATAGGTAGTGGAGGTTGCGGCAGCTTATCGTGAGTACAAACTGGCTGCAGATCTTTGTGAATCTTTTCGCAGCCTTCATGCCCTTCTTTCAGGATTACAGATTCTGGAGTCACAATCTCAGCATCAATAGCTGCTGCAATTGTCATAATCTTACCAATAGACCCGATCTCGTATGGCTCTGACACGGCTTTATCACCGTACACGTTTGGGTCTTTCTCTTCTCTCAAATTTGGATCGTAATCAGGGAAGTTGGCCAATGCACTGATGTATCCTGTTTTAGGGTCCATAATAATCACACTACCTGACTTAGCACCATATTTATCTACTGCCCATTCAAGTTTTTCTTCGACTATTTCTTGTAGCTTTTTATCTACAGAGGTATAAATTGAACTGCCGCGCTTAGCTTCGATTGTTTTTTCTGATGCCAAACTAATAGCGTTACCCACTGCATCACGCTCCCCCTGAATAAATCCAACTTGAGGCTCTAAGAATCCATCCCATTCACCTTCTATTCCACTCTGGCCAATTACATCGCCTGATTCCAATAAGTTAGTAAGTCCTAATATCTGCGAGGCCAGTCTGCCTTCAGGGTATATTCTCTGCGAAGTAAATCTTAGGTCGATACCTGTTAGCTTCGCCTTTACCCCCTGTGCAAATTCTGCATCCTTATCTCGTAACAATCCTTGTATTAAGTCACGTTCCTCCATAGTAATAGAGTCCGCAACCTTAGGATAAAGATATCCGTTAGCTTCTGATTCGGTCAGAATCTCTTTAAGCCTTTCTGGAGACATATCTATTAGAGGGGCAACTTTCGCGGCAAACTCGTCACGAGTTTGGAGTTCCTTTCTTTCGGCAAATACGAGCTCTGGAATCCATACATACACCTCCCAACGTGGCTCAGAATAAGCTAGTGTAGAACCATCTTGAGCATATATTGCTCCACGAATTGAGGGGATTTTGGTATCGGCAATTCTACCTTGGGCGGCTTCTGTGAATCTTCCTGCTTCTACTACCTGCCATCTCAAACTAAAAAACATCAACACAATCGCCAACGTTAAGATAAACGCATAGACAACACGTATTTTAGAGCTGACAATTTGGCTTTGCAAAAACAGTTATTAACAAAATAGTTTAGGGCAATGATCCGATATACTGATCTTCAGCATACCCAACCGAGTACAGAGTTTCAACTTTTTTTTGCTCTAGATCATACACCTCATTCACCTTCTCTTCGACCTGTTCTAGTGTCTTAACCTTATCAATTTCAGCACGTAGAGACTCATTCTCTACACGTAGCGTATCTTTCTCAATTCTGATTGATGTTATCTCTGCGCCTTTTGTACCTACAGTTGCTAGTATCAGGAACTGTAAAACTACAAATACCATAAGTAACATACCCAGAATCAGAAACAGATGTCTGTTGATACTAGAAATTATTTTTGATTGTGTTTGTAAGTCGAATGTCATTATCTTATCTTTTTAATTCCCCACAGCTTTGCACTGCGGGCAGCTAAGTTTTGCATCAGTTCGTCGACTGATGGTCTTAGATATTGCTTACTAAAGATATTTTCAGCCTCCAACTCGGCTATCCGATCATGGCAGAATTGCTCTACCAGATTATGCTCTCCCGAATGAAAGCTAATAACTTCTAGAATTCCACCGACCTTTAGAGCCTCCCAGGCGTAGGGCAACATGGATTGTAGCGTGGACAGTTCACTGTTCACTGCAATCCTAAAAGCCTGGAAGACTCGGGCCGGCAGATTCGTAGATGACTCTCCGGTATGTTTTTGTTTTATGCCACTAAAACGATTATTACCGCGACGTGAACCACGATGAAGAGCCGAGTCAGATGCTGAATCTATAACCTCGAGTAAGTCTTTTACTTGTTTAAATGAGCTAATTTTTCTGCGTTGTATTATTTCTTCTACCAGTCTATTTGCCTTGCCTCCATATATATCAGCGAAATCAGCTAGAAGCTGCTTTAACTGAGGAGCACCAAGACCATTCAATAGATCTGCAGCCATTGGGCCAGATTCTCCTAAACGCATGTCTAGTATCTCTTCCGGTTTAGAGAAAGAGAGACCAGGGATACGTTCTAATTGCTCGCTTGACCAACCAAGATCGGCAATAATTCCGTCTAGGCCACCTATCGCATATTCAGAAATAACTTCGGAAATTCTTTCGAAGTTAATATTTGCAGTGATTAGCGTCTTGCCCCCTATCTTGAACTTCTGCATTCCCGACTCAGGATCATTTTCTTCGCCTAGTGATTCAACAAAATTAGCAATGGCTTCCTGTTCAAGATCGAATACTATTAATGTACCCGTCTCTAGTTGATTCCAAATGTCTAAGGCGTGACCACCAGCACCTAGGGTTAAGTCTGCATAGTTACCGTCTGGTACAACAGATAAATTCTCTGATATCTCGTTTTTAAAGACCGATATGTGCTCCCTCATAATTTTTCGCTTAATCTGTCAGCTATATCTGCCGAGTTCTGAGCCAAATAATGTAGTTTTTCTTCCCAGCGATCGGCAGACCAAATTTCTAGCCACTCACCTACCCCTACAATTGCAATTTGAGTTTCTATCTTTGAGTAATCTAGTAAAGTATCAGGTATTACAAACCTTCCTTGCTTGTCTGGTTCGATTTCGAACGCTCCTCCGATCAAGAATCTCTTGGTGTCTCGGACAGACATATTAAGTAATGGCTTAGTGTTTATCTCAGAAATCAAATATTCCCATCTTGATCTATCGACCAAAAGTAAAGACTGTTCGTAGCCCCTAGTCAGGATTAAACTACCCTCAAGTTGGCGTTGTAACTGTCTGGGCAAGGTTATTCGATTCTTATCCCCGATATTCGTGGTGAAGTTTCCTATCAACATGTCTAACTGAAAAAGAAGTATGTCTTATTATCTAGAAGGACACCCTCCCCAAAGCAAGGAGGGCAACCAAAAAACAAGGCAAAATGTTTTTATGTATACGTAAACTAGTTAAAAGTGCATTACATATTTTCTTTTCCATTTTTCTCCACTTCTTTCCACTTGTACTATATTAAACAGTGAGAGCTATTAGTGTCAAGGATTTAGAAGTGGAAAACAGTAAAAAGTTGCACAAACAGATATCTTATTGAGCTACTCGAGTAAGGTTGATAAACTATTTAATAAAACTATGCAAAACCGCGCGCGTATTATTCTTACAATCTTGGCATTTGCCTTATTACCTTCTGCTGCTTTTGCACAGAATCTAGACTCTACCAATTTTACTTTGGTAGAACCTTCGTTGGGCGGGCCATTAAGTGGTGCCGTAGAAAGTACTAACTATAAGCAACTATTCGATAGTACTGTTGGTTCTTACACTACCTTTAGCTCTCTATTCCAGTTAAGAGGAGGTACATCCACTTTTACAGAAGCAGCAGTTCCAGAGGTTTCTTGTTTCGAAACAGACACAGATTCTGGTAGCACCAACTGTACTGGGCTCCCAGGTGCAGACGGAATGTCTGCACTCTGCTCTAGTTTGGGATGTTTTGATGCAGCCAAAATAGAAATAGACCCTAATACAAATCCCGACGATACCCAATATGCAATCGAGGTTAGTACGACTTCCGACTTTAGTGCAGAGCTGTATCTTGTTAACCCTATTACGAGATTCCTTGATGCTGGAGCAACTCTGGACGAGACATATTTCATTCCAAAGTGTGAATGGGAAGGTACAGTTGTTTCTGGAATCTGTCCTTCTGCTAATACAACATACCAGGGAACAAACATTCTAGGATTAACTCCCGGTACAACCTACTATCTGAGAGTATCTGCACATCATGGGAATCCATCTGATCCTGAATTTATACATTCAGGATTCGGACCTAGCGAGTCTGCAACGACTGCTTTTCCTACAATCAGTATTGATATAGATATAGCCCCAGATACGGTAACCCCATCTTCTCCGCCTAATGTGCTTGACTCAGGAACTCTGCAGCCGGGTGCAATAAATACTGCGGCAGATCTGATTATCCTAAAGCTCACTAGCAATGCCACCAACGGAATCGAAACGCAACTGCGAGGACTAAATGGAGAATTAGACCACGTATCGTTGTCTGATTTTATAGACTCTATAAATGGAGACTTAGACGCAGCCAGCTCTGGTTATGGGCTTAGAAACGTAGACACCACAAACTCAGCAGACAACACAGGTACAATCGGAAGTATAAACGTATCAGCAACACCATCAGACTTCACTGATACAGGAGCAGATACAAAAGTGGGAGAGGTCCCTGTGACACCAGTAAATCTATTCAACTCTGGAGGATCACCAATTGATAACGGAATAACTGGTTACGAGGTTATGGTTAAGCCACTTACTTCTAACGCTCCTGGAGACTATCAAGAAATAATCACATTCTATGTTTACGCTTCTTTCTAATGAGAGTTGAATCAAACGCCCATCACAACTTTCGTAAATATATGATAAGTGGTTTCGTGGGGATGCTTACACTAAGCATGATTATGTTTTCAGTCTCTTGGTGGAATAACGAAGATCAAATAATCCAAGAAGGTCAGGTTTTGGGTTTGGGGCCATATGGATATGGACCAGGATTCACAGTTAACTCGTCTCCGCAATCCGACCAGGTTGAGGTCACAGCCACAGTAGTCGGCTGTTTTTTATACATACATGTATACCCAGAAAAAAGAATTCCTCAAACAGGTAACTGGAGCAATGAAATGCTGGTGAACGTATATGACTCAAGTGGTACCACGCAGTTAGTAACATTCACTACCACCGCCAACAGTCTTGGCTATACTCCACCAGTTAATATGTGTACCCTGCTTGGGGGAACTCCTTCAGTGACAGGTTATATACTTAGAGTTAAGGGGCTTTCACACTTAAGACAGAGATTCCCAGCAGTTACAGGATTCGGTACTGTACAAACACTATTTGACCTTGTGCCACTCGAACCACCTCTATTAGCTGGAGAAACTAGTATTGTATTCGACAATTTTATTAACGGACTCGATCTATCAACGCAGGTCAATGCCCTGTATACTGGAAACATCAAGAACGATTTAAACAGAGATGGACAGGTAAATTCACTTGATCTATCAAATACTATTTTTAATCTCTACTTGTTCGGAGAAAACTAATGCAAAGTAATTCATTGCTCAGAAAATTAGGATTTGTAGCTGTAGGAATCTTTGCAGGTTTAGGTATGGCAGTCTTACAGCCAGTAGATGCCGCGAGATTCGAGATAAGACCTGCAACTGCAGCCTTCCCAGTAGAATGTACAAGATCCTTCGAGATCTACGCTGATGCAACAGGAGAATCCTCTAATGCAGCTGACTTGATTCTGTTCTACGAACCAAGCAAGATTGTTATCGAAGATCAAGATCCAGATATCCCAGGTAAACAAGTCCAGACAGGAAACGCATATCAGGCATATGCATCTAACCAAGTAGATGAAGGACTAGGCAGAATTAGAATGACTGCCTTCTCTATCGGAAATAATCTGACCACAGACAGAATCTACGCTAGAGTTGAATTTAGTACCCTACCGGGAGTAACCAGCACCACCTTTACAATTCAGTACACCGGAGTTGGAGACACTCTTGATAGCAATATTGCTAACTCCGTAAACAATCTTGATTTACTAACTGGAGTACAGAATGCTACATATACCTTTAGTCCTGGACTTTGCGAAGAAGATAACATTAGCCCTAATATTGAGTTTATAGATCCACCTAGTGGAGCTAACGGAGTGCCATTAGATCAGAACGTAAGGATCAGACTAACCGATAACCTATCCGGTGTTGACCTAAGTACACTAGAAATAATCATCAACGGGGACATCTACACAATAGATAGTGACGAAATCTCAGTCTCTGGCGATTCACTAGACTACACAATTAGCATCAATCCAATTAATGATTTTCTAGATGGTGCTCCTAGCACTATTTATGTCAGAGTAAACGACTTTGCTGGTAACAGCCGCGCCAGAACCAACGTATTCAACATTCCTCCTGCAGATCCGGGAGACCCAGGAGACCCTGTGGTAACGCCTCCGAGCACTTGTGACTGTGGAGACCCTGTTTCTTATCTGCTTAATTCGGTATTCGACATAAATACAGGGAGTCCTTTCTTGGATGATCTAATTGGCGGAACATTAAACGACCTAGGCGTAACAGGAACAGGAGCAGCTCTTGCTGGAATACTCTTAGCTGCAAACCTACTAGCTACACTACTTCCTCTGCTGAGTTTACTTAACGCACCTGGACTCCTAATCTCGATACTGTCTTACTTCTTGGGCAAACGCCACGATAGACCTTGGGGGTTGATTCTAGATGCAAGTAATAGCCAACCGGTACCATTCGCTACCTGTAGGCTATACGTAGCAGAGACTACCAACCTAATCACCCAAACAGTCAGTGATACTGACGGTAGGTATGGATTCGTAATGAGTCCAGGATCTTATAGACTGGAAGTTAACCACAACGAGTATGGAATCTTCACCGAAAACTTTGTTATCCCTGAGGGTGAGACGGCCCACCTAAAGGATATAAGGTTAATTCCTAAGTCTATGCAGAAGAATGTCAATCAGTCTAGATATGGTCAGATGTGGGAGGACTTCTGGAACAGAGCTAAGATCTTATGGAAGACAGTACAACCTATTTTATTCGTGCTTGGATTTACTCTTTCCTTGTTGAGCATAATAATTAGTCCAGGCCTACTGAACTTTATTATCTTCGGATTATATATTCTTGCAGGCTTCCTATACTTGGTGAGTAAATTCAACCGTGCACCTAAGTTTGCATCTGTTGTTGATGCTGCTACAGGACTAAGAATCCCTTATGCAGTAATCAAATTCTACGACACTGAAAAGTGGAACTTGGTAGATACACAGGTAACTAATGGCAATGGACAGTTTGATTTCTATGGTGATACTGGAGAGTATGGAATATTGGTAGCTGTAAGAGGCTACAAGTTCCCTTCAGAAAAGCAAACAGACATGGATCTAGTTGAAGATAAATATAGTGGAATGCTAAAGACTACTCTGCGTAAGGGACGTAACAGAGTTACTCTACTTGTAGACCCTATTAGCTCTGGTACAGCGATTACCAATTCCCTAGAGCCATCATTAAGAAAGGCTGCTAAATCAGCTAAGACTGACGGAAAAGACTCCGAAGTATCAGAACTACCTGATGCCATGCCAACTACTCCTGGCAACCTTCCAACTCCATTTGGAGAAGGAGAATAAGATAACCCGTGTTAAAATTCCCCAATGCAAAGTAAGTAAAGGTAGGTCCTTATGGTTTTACCAAATGAACAGCTTTGGTTGCTCATGTTCGAGGACAATGATGACAAGTTTAATGCTTTCTCCAAAGTCCTTGCTCAAGTAAATATAGTCGTAGTTAGATTTAAAGACTACGAGGAGTTTCTAGAAACAATAACTGCCGAAGATCAGTTACTGTTTTTAGAGTGCCCTATAATTCTGCTAGATAACGATCTAGGTCAGAATAAGGTCGATGGGAATGTGATTGCCTTCGAGCTAAAACAGGTACTTGGCTACAAGGGAACCATAGTAGGAATATCGAATGATCCTGAGGAACCTGAAAGGCTCGACTGGTATATACCCGGAGGATACCCTCGGTATTACTTCAGTCAAGAGATGTTCATAAAGGAAATAGAGGCATTCAAGCGGGATATTCTGGCGCTCTATACCTAACTACAAAAGCATTACGCAGGGGTTCATAGCCTCTGCTTTTTTATGACACTATTTTGGAGACACCAAAA